>JBEGQK010000233.1:0-6025 GCA_041180985.1 Actinomycetota bacterium | reverse complement strand
CGACGCGAGGCCCGCGTCCTTCAGTCTCTGCAGGTAGTCGCGCAGCGACTCCCCGTTGCGGTGCGCACCCTCGGTCACTTCCAGCGCCGTGAACCCGTGGATGTGCATGTCGGGAACGGCGTTCTTCACGGCACGCGTCACGTCGATGTAGTAATCACCGTCGAAATCGGGGTGGATACCGCCCTGCAGCGTCACCTCGGTGGCGCCGAGCGCTGCTGCCTCCACAGCGCGGTCGGCGATGTCCTCGAGGGTCAGCAGGTACGGGGTGCCCCGGAGGTTCAACGACAGCGGCCCCTTCGAGAACCCGCAGAATTTGCACTTGTAGGTGCACACGTTCGTGTAGTTGATGTTGCGGTTGTGCACCCACGTCACGGTGTTGCCGACCGCGTTGAACCGCAGTTCGTCGGCGTAGTCGGCGATGAACCCCACCTCCGGCCCGCGGGCGCGGAAGAGGTCGACGATCTCCCGGTGCCCGACTTCCTGGCCGGCGCGATGGCCCTCGATGATCTCGGCGACGCGTCCGCGAGCGGCGGGCCGCGGGTGGGGGATGAGTTCCGGCGGTCTCACGTTCGCGCCCGAGTACCACTGCGTGGACTTGTGGCCGACGAGCACCACCTCCGCGCCGTCGTGCACGACGTCGGCTGCCGTCACCCGCTCGGGCCAGATCGCACCCGGGTCGTCACGACCGAGTGACTCTGCGTCCGTGCGGTCCATCACCGGGAATCGAAGCTGCTCGTCGAGCCATTCGCCCGGCCGGGATGCGAACTCGGGGTAGATGGTGAGGCGCGGTGCGAGTGCAAAGCCGCGGTCCTCGGTGACGCGTCGCAGGATGTCGAGTGCCGGCCACGGACGTTCCGGGTTCACGTGGTCCGCGGTGACGGGTGAGACGCCGCCCCAGTCGTCGATGCCCGCGTCGAGGAGGATCCCGAAGTCGTCGCTGAGATTCGGGGGCGCCTGCAGGTGGACGGATGCCGGCAGCAGCAGTCGCGCGACGGCGATCGACCACAGGTACTCGTCCTCGGGACACGGCTTCGCCTTGTGCATCGCGGTGCCGGCCTTCGGCAGGAAGTTCTGCACGATGACTTCCTGCAGGTGGCCGTACTTGGTGTGTGCCGCGGCGAGAAGCTCGAGTGCCTCGATGCGGTCGGCGCGCGTCTCGCCGATGCCGACCAGGATGCCGCTCGTGAACGGGATGCGCAGCTCGCCGGCCATGCACAGCGTGTCGATGCGGCGCTGCGGTTCCTTGTCGGGTGCACCGCGGTGGCACTCGAGGTCGTCGCGCAGGGACTCGAGCATCATCCCCTGGGAGGGGGACACGCGCCGTAGCATCGCGAGCTCGTCGCCGTAGAGGGCGCCGGCGTTCGCGTGCGGGAGCAGGCCCGTCTCGTCGAGCACGAGCTTCGCCATGTCGTGCAGGTAGTGGACCGTGGAGTCGAACCCGTGCTCGCGCAGCCAGTTCGCCGCGACGTCGTAGCGCAGTTCCGGTCGCTCACCGAGGGTGAAGAGCGCCTCGTGGCACCCCGTGCGCGCGCCCTGGCGTGCGATGGCGAGGATCTCGTCTGCCGTCATGTACGGCTTCTCGAGCCTGGCCGGCGGCTGGGCGAACGTGCAGTATCCGCACTTGTCGCGGCACAGCATGGTGAGCGGGATGAACACCTTCGGTGAGAACGTGATGCGCGTGCCGTGGGCGGCATCGCGGACTGCGCGCGCCTCGGCGAGCAGTTGGTCGAGCGGTGCCGACACCAGGTGGTCGACGTACGAGGGATCGAGACGTTGCGTCAGCAACTCTTCGCGCGGGAACTGGCGAGACAAGACGGCACCTTTCGGGTGTGATCGGACCAATGGGTTGTGCCAGTGCCGGTCGGGCGAGAGGGGAAAGAGCTAGAGAATCCCCCCGCGCCGGAATCAACCGCGCTGACAGAACCCTACATCCGCGCGCACCGAAGCGCACTGTCGTGGGTCAGGAGTCGGAAGAGTTCCCCGCGATGGTCTCGAACATGGCACGCACGTTGTGGGCACCCATCGGCACGCGGTGGCCGGTGCGGCTGATGAAACTGAGCTGCACGCCCGTGGCCGGGTCGAGAACCGTGAACACCTGCTCGTGGCCGTCGGAGTCCACGATGACGTCGGTCAGGCGGGGCACCCCGGCCTCGTCGAGCGCGTCACGGGTGAACCCCGCGTTCAGCACCTCGATGGCGATGTGCTGCACTCCCGAGCCGTGGGCGGCGAGCTGGTCACGCACGGCCGGGTTGTGGTCGGGCCCGACGAGGACCACCTTCACGCCGCCGGCCTCCGCGGTCAACACAGAGGTGTCGTCCGTCTGGTCGATGCGGAACCCCATGCCGCCGAAGAAGGTGGCTGCATCTGCGATGTTCTGCACGGCGACAACGACGTGGTCGATGCGGCATGCGACGGTGTCGAGCTCGCTGCGGTTGTCGGTTCCGGCTTCCTTCAGCGGGGCCGGCTCCTCGCGCGACTCGGCCACCTCGATGCGGTGCGTCTCGGCAAGGAGTGTGCGGAAGATTTGCTCGGCGAAGTCCGCATCGACGCCCTTGTCGATGGCCCACTGCCTCCGCGATGCGAGCACCGAACGCACGCGCGCCGGCTGGATGATCGCGGCGCCGGTCTCTGCCTTGATCTCGGCGACTTCTGTGCAGACCTGCAGCCGCCGCGCGAGCAGGTCGACGATGGCGCTGTCGATCGCGTCGATCTGCGTGCGGAGGTCGTCGAGCGATGCCATCAGGTTGACGGCGTCATGAGACGCTCGACGTGCTTGGCGAGCACGTCGACCTCGATGTTGACCTTGTCTCCCACGGAGCGCGCACCGAACGTGGTCACTTCGGCCGTGTGCGGGATGACCGCCACCTCGAACGTGTCGTGCGTGAGATT
The DNA here is from genome assembly GCA_041180985.1 of Actinomycetota bacterium. Classification (GTDB taxonomy): domain Bacteria; phylum Actinomycetota; class Acidimicrobiia; order Acidimicrobiales; family Ilumatobacteraceae; genus UBA2093. Next base: position 3,136 of record JBEGQK010000233.1, on the reverse strand, counting down.
GAAAACGGTGAGCGAGCAACCGTCCACGGTGCACGAGCCCTTCTCCACGAGGTACTTCATGAGGTCTCGCGGGATCCGCACGACCAGTTGCGGGGCGGGGGAGACGACCTCGCCGACGGCGTCCACGTGGCCGAGCACGATGTGACCGCCGAGGCGCTCGCCGAGGGCCATGGGTCGTTCCAGGTTGACGGGGTCTCCGACCTGCAGGGACCCGAGGTTCGTGCGCGAGTACGTCTCGTCGGTGACGTCCGTTTCCCACCAGTCGGGGCCGGATTCGACCAGGGTCAGGCAGCAGCCGTTCACGGCGATGGAGGCCCCGAGCCCCGAGCCGTCGAGCACGGTGGTGGCGCCGATGCGCAGACGGCCGCCGTTGCGGGCCTGCACTCGGCCCAGTTCCTCCACAATCCCCGTGAACATGGGGTCGAGACTAATCCCGGCGGGGTTGGAAGCCATTGGTGGTTCTCATAGCCTTGAACTGTCCGCGTGGGCCCCGGCGCACGCGAGATGCCACCTGCAGTCAGCGGGGGCGTGACCCTTTTGAAAGAAGGATCCATGTCTACGAAGGACACCATTGCCGAGTTCGGCAAGCACGCAAGCGACAGCGGTTCGGCTGACGTCCAGATCGCACTCCTCACCGAGCGCATCAACCACCTCACCGAGCACCTGAAGACCCACAAGAAGGACCACCACAGCCGTCGTGGTCTTCTCATGTTGGTCGGCCGTCGCCGCCGCATGCTCGACTACGTCCGCGACCGCGACATTGCTCGCTACCGCGAACTGGTCGCCAAGCTCGGCTTGCGTCGATAAGACGCACATGCCGGCCCCCGGTCGGCAACAATAGAAATTCCGCCGACGACAAGAAGTTGTCGGTTGTCAGTGGAGGATTCCGCGCCGGGCCGCATCCGGCGGGGCGGGGTCTTTGACTGGGAACCGGCGCCAAGTTGGCGGATACATCACACAGGCACCCGAAACGTTCGGATGTCGCAGAAAAAGGAAGTATCCACATGGCTGACGCCATTCGCGTGTCGGGCCCCGTTTCGGGCACCGACAAGACCCTCTCATTCGAGACCGGCAAGCTCGCCACCCAGTCAATGGGCGCAGTTGTCGCAACCATCGGCGGCACCACCGTGTTCGCCACCGCAAACGCCGCCCGCACCGTGCGTGACGGCATCGACTTCTTCCCGCTCACGGTTGACGTGGAAGAGCGTGCCTACGCCGCCGGAAAGATCCCCGGTGCGTTCTTCCGTCGCGAAGGCCGCCCGAGCGAGCAGGCCATCCTGACCTGCCGCCTCACCGACCGCCCGCTGCGCCCGGCCTTCCCGGACGGCTACCGCAACGAGACCCAGGTCGTCCTCACCATCCTCGGCGTGGACATGAAGAACCCCCACGACGTCATCTCCATCAACGCAGCGTCCGCCGCGTTCATGGTGTCGGGCATCCCCTTCGAGGGCCCGATCGGCGCCGTCCGCCTGGCCTACAGCCAGGACGGCAAGTGGATCCCGCACCCCACCTACGAAGAGGGCGAGGACGGCACGTTCGAGATCGTCGTCGCCGGCCGCGAGCTGGACAACGGCGACGTCGCCATCATGATGGTGGAGGCCGGTGGCTCCGAGAAGTCGTTCGAGTACTACGAGGCGGGCGCACCGAAGGTCAACGAGACCGTCATCGCCGACGGCCTCGAGGCCTCGAAGACCTGGATCAAGGAGTCCATCGCGCTGCAGCGCCAGCTGGTTGCCTCGGTCATCGCGACCAAGGGACCGATCACGCCGCTCGCGTACACCCCCGTCCTTGACTACACCGACGAGGTGTTCGCCGCCGTCGAGCGCGTCGCAACGCCGAAGCTGGCGCACGCCATCACCATCGCGCTGAAGGCCGACCGCAACGCGGCGACCGACGCAGCCGGTGACGAGACCGTGAAGGAACTGTGCGGCGACGGCGGCCAGTTTGCCGGCCAGGAGAAGGCAGTCAAGGAAGCAGTCCGCAGCCTCACGAAGAAGCTCGTCCGCAAGCGCGTCGTCGAGCAGGGCATCCGCATCGACGGCCGCGGTCCGAAGGACCTGCGTCCCGTTTCGTCCGAGGTCGGCATCCTGCCGACGGCGCACGGCACCGGCCTGTTCCAGCGCGGCGAGACCCAGGTCATGAACGTGTGCACCCTCGCGATGCCGCGCATGAACCAGATGCTCGACACGCTCGGCCCGGACAGCGAGAAGCGCTACATCCACCACTACAACATGGCCCCGTGGGCAAACGGCGAGACCGGCCGCGTCGGTTCGCCGAAGCGCCGCGAGATCGGTCACGGTGCGCTCGCGGAGCGCGCGCTCCTGCCGGTCGTTCCCAGCCAGGAAGAGTTCGCCTACGCCATCCGCCTCGTCAGCGAGGTCATGTCGTCGAACGGCTCCACCTCGATGGCGTCGGTCTGCTCGAGCAGCCTCTCGCTGATGGACGCAGGCGTGCCGATCAAGGCGCCGGTCTCCGGCATCGCGATGGGTCTCATCTACGCAGAGGGCAAGTACCTCACGCTCACCGACATCCTCGGTGCGGAGGACGCATTCGGCGACATGGACTTCAAGGTCGCGGGCACCGAGGACGCAGTCACCGCACTGCAGCTCGACACCAAGATCGACGGCATCCCCGCCGACGTCCTGGCGGCTGCTCTGCAGCAGGCCCGTGAGGCCCGCATGGCGATCCTCGACAGCATGAACTCGGCGCTCTCGGCGCCGCGTCCGGAGGTTGCCGCAACGGCACCGAAGATCGTCTCCTTCACCATCCCGCTCGACAAGGTCGGCGAGGTCATCGGACCGAAGGGCAAGGTCATCAACACGATCCAGCAGGAGACCGGCGCGGACATCGCAGTCAGCGACGACGGCGCCGTCGGCATCGTCACCATCGGTTCGCCGGACAACGCGAAGGTGGAGGAGGCGAAGTCGCGCATCCTCGCGATCGTCGACCCGCCCACCGCCGAGCTCGGTGCCGTGTACAACGGCCGCGTGGTCAGCATCACCAAGTTCGGTGCGTTCGTGAACATCCTCCCCGGACGTGACGGACTCGTGCACATCAGCAAGCTCGGCAAGGGCAAGCGCATCAACAACGTCGAGGACGTTCTTGAGCTCGGCCAGGAGATCGAGGTGCGCGTCGA
>JBEGQK010000232.1:0-3201 GCA_041180985.1 Actinomycetota bacterium | reverse complement strand
GCATGCGTATCTCGAGGTCCATGAACAGCCCGACCGCGGGCCCGCGCACCGTTCCCGCCGCCGGGCAGTTGGCCGCGAGCACACTGACCATCTCGGTGGGAACGATCGCGCGTCCCCATGGAGATGACGATGCGCTCGCCGGGTCGTACCACGGCGAGTTCTCCGTGATCACCTGCAGTTTCTCCCGCAACGAGAACGGGTAGAGGTTGCCGTTCCGCTCCGAGAACGTCATCGTGCCGCGCGCGACCCGCGACGTCTCCCCCACCGACACCTGGTCGAGGATGAACAACTCCCCTGCCGGCTTCAGTGCGGCCCTGCGCCTGTCGAGCTCCGTCTGCGGATGGTCCGGGCCGACGGAAATCGTGCCGGAGAGCACGGGAGTGCCGTCGGCCTTCACGGCCGAGATGCCGGCGATGTTCGCTCCGGTCGGACGCGCGGTCGCCTGCACCTGTTCGCCCTCGATCACCATGTTCTCGAAATGGCTGCTGATGCACCCGCGCTCGAACCACGCACTGCCCCACAGCGCGACTCCCATCGGATCGAACTGGCTGAAGTGGGTCGGGCCCTCGATCGGCGCCCCGATGAGACCGAGTTTCTCTGCGGTCTCGTCGTCGTGAACACTCGCGTGCCCGTCGTACTCCTGGTGGGCCAGCATCTGGCGCGGCGACCTCAGCGGCCCGGTCAGCGTGAGTTCGGTCCCGAATGCCCCCATGTTCACTCCTTCACCCGCTCCGCCCGAAGGGCCGAACGGCGCACCTTGCCGTCATCGCCGCGCAGAGGGAAGTCAACGAACTCGAAGGTGCGCGGGATCTTGTAGACGACGAGTCGCTCCGCGAGGAACGACTTCAGTTCGTCCTCGCCCACTTTCGAGGAGTCCGCCTCGAGGATCGCGTGGATCACTGCACCCTTGTCCTCGTCGGGCAGACCGATGACCGCACAACTGTGGACGGCCGGGTGTTCCTGGATCGCCGCTTCCACCTCCGCGGGGTAGATGTTCGCACCACCGGAGAGGATCATGTCGCTCGCCCGGTCACCGAGATAGAGGTAACCGTCCTCGTCGAGGCGACCCATGTCCCCGAGGGACTCCCAACCGTCCTCGCGCACGCGCGCGGTGGCGCCGACGTACTTGTAGGTGGGGGTGCCGCGCAACGAGCGCATCCACACCTCTCCCATCTCGCCGACCGGGAGCTCGTTGAAATCCTCGTCGGCGATCATCACCGTTCCCGGCTGCACCTTGCCGACGGACCCACGGTGGGCAAGCCACTCCGGCCCGGAGATCACGGTCGCCGTCTGCGCTTCCGTCCCTGCGTACAGCTCGAAGATGCGCTCTGCTCCGAGCCAGTCGATCCAGCACTGCTTCAGCCACTCGGGGCACGGCTCCGCGAGGTGCCACACGACGCGTAGCGATGACAGGTCGTAGGAGTCGCGTACGTCCTCGGGCAGGCGCCAGATGCGCTTCATCATCGTGGGCACCATGTAGAGCACCGATCCCCTGTGCTTCTGGATCTCGGCGAGCGTCCCTTCCGGATCGAAGCGCGGCATCAGCGCGACGCGCACACCGTTCAGCAATGCCTGGCAACTCCACACTGCGGGACCGTTGTGGTACAGCGGCCCGGGCATGACGAGGCAACCACCGACGTCCATGAGCAGCGGCGGCGGGAGTGTCTCGTCCATCGCGGCGGGGTCACCCGACACGATGAGCTTCGGTCGCCCGGTGCTCCCGCCCGACGTCGGCGCCTTCCATGCCGGCGACACGACATCGGGCAGGTGCGATGCGTCAGCAGCGGGTGCGCGGAACCCGACGGGGATCGACGGACGGCCGGCAACGGCACCGTCGGCCACCCCGATCACCACCGGCGGGTTCGCGAGTTCGATCAGCGCGTCGAGCTCGCGTTGCGGCAGTCGCGACGACACGGGCTGCGGCGTTGCGCCCAGCATCCAGATGGCGACGTACGAGACGAACCACTCGATGCTGTTCGGCACGGCGACAGTGACGAGGTCTCCGAATTTCACCCCGAGCGACTGGAGGTGCACGGCGAGGTCACCGCCACGGCGCAGCAGCTCGGCACGCGTGATCGACTCGTCCTGGCATGTCACCGCGACGAAGTCCGGGTCGCTCCCCGCGAGCGCCCGCAACTGGTTGACGAATGAGATCATCGTGCCCCCTTTGCCCCCAATGATGACCGATTCACCCCACGACGGACGACACGACGGGAAGAATCACGAGCGCGACCGTGGTACCCAGCGCAACCAGGGTGGTCGTGAGCTCCTCGTCGAACCCTGCGGCGATCCCGATGATCCCCGCCGTCACCATCGGCGGCATCGCGCTCTCGAGAAGGGAGGACTGCCACTCGACCGCACCCGTGTCACCGACCACCATTGCGAGCGCGAGCACGACGGCCGGCAACAGCAGCATCTTCACCGACAGGCCGAACAACACGATGCCTGCCCGGTCGATGTGCAGGCGCGGCGTGAATCTCAGGCCGAGCGAGACGATTGCGACGGGCGCGACCGTCCTGCCGGCGGCGGTGAACATGTCATGAAGCGACCCTGGTGTCGACCCGAGACGCAGGAGCATGCTCACCACGAGCGCGATGAACGGCGGGAACGTCACGAGTCGCCGCACCATGGGCCTGATGCCCCTCTCGCCCGCGCCGAACCGACCAGCGACGAGCGACCCGTACGTCGCGAGTGCGAGGAACGTGCCCAGCTGGTCGAAGGCCAGTGCCGCGGGCACATGGTCGTGTCCGAGAACCGCCTCGACCACGGGGAGACCGAGGAAGCTCGTGTTCCCGAGCGGCACGACCATCAGCAGTGCCCCGGTGACCGCGACTGACCATGACTTCCGCCTCGACACGGCAACCACGGTCACCGCTGCCACCGAGATCGTCAGCCATGCCATCAGCACCGGGACAGCGGCCTCCGAGCCCAGCGCGAGTGCGGGGAGTTTCGCGAGAATCAACGCGGGGAGCGCGACGTTGACCACCCAGAGGTTCAGGAAACCCGACACTCGCAACGGTGCGGGGAGAGCACGACCGGCCACGACACCGCAGACGAAGTAGAGGGTCACGGCGAGCACACCCCAAGTCTTGTCGTCCGTCGGCCGACTGGTAGAACCGTGTCCGTGACCACGCACTCCGTCAACTCGCCCCTGATCGGCACCGTCTTCCGCATCACCGTGTCGCCGGGCGACCAGGTGCG
>JBEGQK010000231.1:0-4242 GCA_041180985.1 Actinomycetota bacterium | reverse complement strand
CGGAGCGGCGCATCGTGGTGGTGCGCAACGTGCACTCACTCGACGCCCAGGGTCTCGACACTCTCGTCGAGGCCATCGACGCGCGTGTCGACGAGGTCGACACCGTCGCCACCATCACCGGCCGGCAGCCGAAGGTGTTCTCCGACGCCATGAAGCGCGCGGGAGCCGAGTCGATCGGCGCGTCCGTCGGCACGGGCTTCCGCGACCGCATCGAATGGGTCGAGGTGCACCTGGTGGAGGCGGGTCTCACGTATGCACCCGATGTCGCCCGTCTCATCTCCAACTGGCTGGGAGGCGACCAGAGCCGTCTCGCGGGGCTCATCCAGACGCTCATCTCCACGTACGGCGAGAACGCGAAGCTCACGCGGACCGATGTCGAGGTGTTCCTCGGCGAGGCGGGAAGCGTCGCGCCGTGGGACCTCACCGATGCCATCGACGAAGGGGACACGCCGCGCGCGCTGGTCATGCTGCACCGTTTCATGAACGACGGCGACACTCACGCCCTGCAGGTGCTGTCCCTGCTCGCCAACCGCTATGCGCAGATGATGAAACTCGACGGTCGCGGTGTGCGCAGCGCGGCCGACGCCGTCGCGATCCTCGGGGGCAAGGAGTTCACCGCGAAGAAGGTGCTCGAGCAGTACCAGCGACTCGGCGGAAGCGGTGTGGCCCGCGCCGGCGCACACATCGCGAACGCCGATGTTGACATGCGCGGCGCCAAGGAATGGCCCGACGTGCTCGTGCTCGAGGTCCTCGTCGGCAGGCTGTGCCAGTTGGTGCCGAACAGGGGCCCGCGGAAACCCGCCGGGCGAAGGTAGGGAAGCGGGAAAACGGTTCGCTCGCGAATTACTTCGCGGCGAGCTTCTTCATGAGGCGCGACTTGCGACGGGCAGCTGCGTTCGGGTGGATGATCCCCTTGGCTGCTGCCATGTCGAGGCGCTTCACGGCAAGGCTCAGCGAAGCAGCAGCGTCGGCGGTGCCGGCAGCCTGCTCTGCATTCTTCACGCGGGTGCGCAGCTCGCTCTTGACCGCCTTGTTGCGGTCGGCTGCCTTCGCGTTGGTGAGGATGCGCTTCTTTTGGCTCTTGATGTTTGCCACGGGGAGCAAGGCTAGCGATGGATTCGCCCCGACCCAACCAGCAACCCCGACGGAAAGCCAAGCGGGGATAGAGTCAGAGAGCCCATGGACCTCGCCAAAATCCGCAATTTTTCGATCATTGCCCACATTGATCACGGCAAGTCCACCCTCTCCGACCGCATCCTCGAGCTGACCGGGGCCGTCGAGGCCCGCGACATGAAGGCCCAGTACCTGGACTCCATGGACCTGGAGCGCGAGCGGGGCATCACCATCAAGGCCCAGAACGTGCGCGTGGACTGGAAGGGGCACACGTACCACCTCATCGACACCCCCGGCCACGTGGACTTCGGGTACGAGGTCAGCCGGTCCCTTGCCGCGTGCGAGGGAGTGGTGCTGGTGGTGGACGCGGCGCAGGGCATCGAGGCCCAGACCCTCGCCAACTGCTACCTGGCGCTCGAGCACGATCTCGAGATCGTCGCCGCGCTGAACAAGATCGACCTTCCCGCCGCAGAGCCCGACCGCTACGCCGCCGAGATCGAGAACATCCTCGGCATCCCCGCGGGCGAGATCCTGCGCATCTCGGCGAAGACGGGGGAGGGCGTCCCGGAACTTCTCGACGCCATCGCCGAGCGCATCCCAGCACCGCAGGGCGACCCCGATGCCGCGCTGCAGGCACTGATCTTCGACTCGCAGTTCGACCAGTACCGCGGCGTCGTGTCGAGCGTGCGCGTCGTGAACGGCCGGCTCACGTCGGGTTCGCGCCTGTTCTTCATGCAGGCCAAGGCGACGCACGACATCATCGAGATAGGTGCGCGCCGGCCGGCCAACACGCCGGTGGCCGAGCTCGGACCGGGCGAGGTGGGTTACCTCATCGCCGGCATCAAGGACGTCGCAGAGGCACGAAGCGGTGAGACCGTCACCATGCTGAACAACCAGGCCGCCGAGCCGCTGCCCGGTTACCGCGACCCAAAGGCGATGGTGTTCTGCGGTCTGTACCCGATCGACGGCGACGACTTCGAGAACCTCCGCGAGAGCCTCGAGAAGCTGAAGCTGAACGACGCGTCCGTCACGTACGAACCGGAATCGTCCGGTGCGCTCGGCTTCGGGTTCCGCTGCGGGTTCCTCGGCCTGCTCCACATGGAGATCGTGAAGGAGCGCCTCGAGCGCGAGTTCAACCTGGCGCTGATCGCCACCGCGCCCTCCGTGGCGTACCGCGTGACACGCACCGACGGGGAGGTCATCACGGTGGACAACCCGGCCGACCTTCCGCCCACGCAGAACATCAACTTCATCGAGGAGCCGTTCTTCCGCGTCAGCATCGTCACGCCGAAGGAGTACACCGGCACCCTCATGGACCTCTGCCAGTCACGGCGCGGCGACATGGTGAAGCTCGAGTACCTCTCGCCCGAGCGGGTCGAACTGCACTACCTGATTCCCCTCGCGGAAGTCGTCGTCGACTTCTTCGACCAGATGAAGAGCCGCACCCAGGGGTACGCCAGCCTGGACTACGAGCTCGATGGTTACCGCCAGTCCGACCTGGTGCGCGTCGATCTCCTCCTGAACGGCATCCCTGCCGACGCATTCAGCACGATCGTGCACCGTGAGCGCTCGTTCGACTACGGCCGACGGATGTGCGAGAAGCTGAAGGAACTCATCCCGCGCCAGATGTTCGACGTGCCGATCCAGGCGGCCATCGGTGGCAAGGTGATCTCTCGCGAGACGGTGAAGGCGAAGCGCAAGGACGTCCTCGCCAAGTGCTACGGCGGTGACATCACCCGAAAGCGCAAGCTGCTCGAGAAGCAGAAGGAAGGCAAGAAGAAGATGAAGGCCATCGGTCGCGTCGAGGTGCCGGGCGACGTCTTCATCAGCGCACTGAAGCTGGACGACTGATGACCGAGGCAGCGGTGTCCGAGAAGGCGAGCCCGTTCCGGTCACTGCGCAGCTTCAACATGCGCGTCTACATGGGCGGCCTGCTCCTGTCGAACGTCGGCACGTGGCTGCAGTTCACCGCCACCTCGATCCTGATCTACCGCATCCATCACCGCGCCACCGATTCCGGTCTGAACGCGATGTTCCAGTTCCTCCCGATGTTGTTCCTCGGCGCGTGGGCGGGCGGGCTCGCCGACCGGTTCGACCGACGCAAGGTCACCATCTGCACCCAGACGGCACTCGGTCTGCAGGCGGTGCTGCTCGCCGTCGTCGATGCCGCGGGTCACGCGACGCTGCCGGTCGTCTACGGACTCTCCCTGATCCTCGGGATCGCGAACGCCATCGACAACCCGGCTCGGCGCGGTCTCGTCACCGAGTTGGTGGAGCCGCACGACATCTCGAACGCAATGAGCCTCAACACCACCGTGATGACGGGCTCCCGCATCGTCGGCCCGGCACTCGCTGCGGCGCTCATCGGCCCGCTCGGCACGGCGTGGTTGTTCAGCATGAACGCGGTCTCGTACCTCGCCGTTCTCGCGTCGTTGTTCACGCTGCGGCGCTCCGAGATGCTGCCGAAGGTCACGGCCCCGCATTCGGGCAAGCCGGTGCGCGAGGGGCTCGCCGCCGTGTGGGGCGACCGGTACATGCGCAACATCTTCATCGTCTTCACGGTGGCCAGCACGTTCGCGTTCAACTACAGCATCGTCCTGCCGAAGATGAGCGACCGGCTCTGGGGTGAGAAGAACGGGTACGCGATTCTTCTCACCATGACCAGCATCGGCAGCGTCGCCGGCGCGCTGTGGAACGCCCGCTACAGGGTGATGACCGTCAACCGGTTCGTGATCGGCGCGCTGACGCTGAGCGGTGCGTGCATCCTCCTGCCGTTCGCACCGAACTTCCCGCTCGCATGTCTCTTCGCCATCCCGCTCGGAGTCGGGGGCACCGGCTTCATGACGTCCATGACGGGGCTCATGCAGCAACGCACCGCCCCGGAGATGCGCAGCCGCATGATGGCGCTGCAGTCTGTTGCGTTCCTCGGGTCCACGCCGATTGGTGGGCCGGTCACGGGCTGGATCGGCGACCATGTGGGCGTGCGCATGTCGCTCATCTACGGCGGTGTGCTGACGTTGCTCTGTCTTCCGATGCTGAGGAACCTCGAATGACGTCGGTGTGGTGGGTGCGTCGCGACATCCGTCTCGCTGACAACGGGGCACTCGCCTCTGCCGCCGCACACGGCCC
>JBEGQK010000230.1:0-3004 GCA_041180985.1 Actinomycetota bacterium | reverse complement strand
CCCCGGTTGCGGGTTTGTTGATCGACGTCGCGAAGATGACCTTCTCGAACCCCACGTACAAGGTCACGAGCAAGCTGGCCCAGCAGCTGCTCGCCAAGTACTCCGCGGGTTCGACGGCCACCGCCTCGGCTTCGGCGAAGGTCAAGGCCGGCAAGTGCACCGTCACGGTCACTCTCGGTGCCGCGGCGAAGTTCAAGGTGTACAAGAAGGTCGGATCGAAGACGACACTCGTCAAGTCGGTGTCCGGCAAGAAGGGCGCGAACTCCGTTGTGACACCACACACCAAGGGCGCTTCCTACATCGTGAAGGACGCCAGCGGCAAGGTCATCAAGACCCTGAAGCCTTGATCGTTATCGGCCTTTCGCGGGTGGCCATTGGGGCTCCCGCGAAAGGTCGGTAATATTGACACTCCTGCCCAGGTAGCTCAGTCGGTAGAGCAACGCACTCGTAATGCGTAGGTCAGGGGTTCGATTCCCCTCTTGGGCTCCATTGTCGGCGCGCACTTCGCAGCGGTCTCACCGGAGACCGTCGTCACACGGGCCGGGCCCTTCGTCAAAGATTGGGTGAACCCCCGCCCGAGACCCGGGAAAGCCGCAACACAGTCCCCGAATCGGGCCGTGCGTTGCGTTCATGACATCAATTCAGTTTCAGCCCACCACCTCCACGCAGATCCAGAGCATCGACAGGTTCTCGATGCGCCGCGGTGCGACGGTCATCGGATTGCTCGCGATCGCCCTCATCCACCTTCTTGATCTCCCCGGCAAGTGGAGCGAGACCCGCTACCTCGGCGTCGGCTACGTGCTCGTCATCGGCGCATCCCTCTTCCTCGCCGAGACCATCTCCACCCGTGACGACAAGCGCGCCATGTACGCGAGTGCTGCGCTGTCTGCGATGGTGCTCATCGGATTCGTGGTGAACCGCACGGTCGGCATGCCGAACGCCACCGAGGACATCGGCAACTGGGGCGAGCCGCTCGGTCTCGCGTCCTTGTTCGTCGAGGCGATCACCGTGTGGGTGACCGCGCGCGGCGCCATGGAGATGCACCGCCGCAAGGTTTCCTGAAGGTGAAGAGTCACCCAACAATCCCCTGCCTGACCGGTGTGCGCACCGATCAGGGTTGACCAAGGCGGTACCGTCGCACCTGTCCCGGCGCCGAGCGCTGCCGGGACCGAAACGGGGCCATCGCCCCGCGGTACACAGGAGCACAGGGTGATGATCACACAGGACGACATTGACTTCTACCGAACGAACGGCTGGCTGAAGATTCGGCCGTTCACCCCCGAGTTCGTGGAGAAGATGGCGGGGATGGTTGACGACATCCAGCACGCCGACGGAGACGTCCCCTGGCTGAACCATCACGAGATGACCGACGAAGGACCGAAGCTCTGCCGAACGGAGAACTTCATCCCGTTCCACGACGGACTTCGCCAACTCCTCACGATGGGTGTCCTCCCGGAGATCGTGGAGCGACTCCTCGGGGAGCCCGTCTTCCTCTACAAGGAGAAGGTCAACTACAAGTTGGTCGGCGGCGCCGGTTTCCGACCCCACCAGGATGCGCCTGCATATCCCTTCATCAAGAAGTCGATCTCGGTGATGATCGCAATCGACGAGAGCACGGTCGAGAACGGGTGCCTGGAGGTGTGCGACGGTCTGCACCAGGAAATTCTCCCGATGGACGAGCGCGGATGCATCGTGGAAACGTGGACGTCGACCCATGACTGGCACACGGTCGAGATGGAAGCGGGTGAGGTTCTCGTGTTCGACGCCTTGACACCGCACCGCAGCGGGACCAACAACTCGCAGCGGGACCGGCGGGCGCTGTTCCCCACGTACAACGCCCGATCGGAAGGCGACCTGAGGAACGCGTATTACGAGGAGAAGATGCGTGTGTTCAATGGATCGACTCACGACGGTGACACCGTCCGCATCTCGCTGATTGACGACTTCGAGGGGAGACCGGTCAAATGAGAATCGCCACAATTGACGGAATCATTGACCTGTTCCGGAAATGGGGAGGAATCAACTATTCCGAAGCCATCACCCAGACCGAGCACGCGGTCCAATGCGCCCGGCTCGCCGAGGAGGAGTCATCCCCTCCGCACCTTGTGCTGGCTGCCTTGTTGCACGACATCGGCCACCTGATGGACCTTGAGTCGAACGAGGGCAAGGAGATCTTCGAATACGACACCGCACACGAGGCCACCGGTTCCCGTGGGCTCTCCGATGTGATGCCCCCGGCGGTGCGCCTGCCCATTTCGCTGCACGTCGACGCAAAGCGCTGGCTGTGCGCACGTCAACCGGGTTACCTCGACACACTCAGTCCCGCGTCGACCCACTCCCTGGCGCTTCAGGGCGGACCGATGGACGATGATGAGGTGGCTCGCTTCGAGGCAATGCCAGGATTCTCCGATTCTGTGGCTCTCCGGCTGTGGGATGACCGCGGGAAGGACCCCGAGTCGGGTGGGTCGATTGACGACTTCGAGCGCCTGCTGCGCTCGCACGCAGCCGCACTCTGAACTCCGCGGCACGAGGTGCGCCCCCGACCGGCGGTGCGGGCGTTCCTTGGTAGGTTCGCCCGCATGACCACGTCATCAGTCTGGAACCGCGTTGCGGTCATCACCGGCTTCTTCATCCTGTTCGCCGGCGTGATGCACTTCGCGAGCCCGGGGTTCTTCAACGACATCGTGCCACCGTGGATGCCGTTCGGCCGGTCGTTCTGGACGTACGCGAGCGGTGTCGCCGAACTGATCATCGGCATGATGATCCTGCGGCCGTCCACGCGTCGTCGCGGTGCGATTGCCGCCGTGTGGTTGTTCATCGGCGTGTACCCCGCAAACCTCTACATGACGTGGGACTGGCGCGATCACTCGGTCACCGACCAGATCGTCTCGTGGGTGCGGCTCCCGTTCCAGTTCCTCTTCATCTGGGTGGCACTGCGCATCGCCGCGGCGAATGACAATCGTCCCGCCTACCCCATCTGACCCGCCAGTTGGTTGAATGTTCG
>JBEGQK010000229.1:0-2817 GCA_041180985.1 Actinomycetota bacterium | reverse complement strand
CGAGTAGAGTCATCAGCCGATTCGGCTGAATTGACCGGTGCCAGTGGGCCCCAGCCATGAATCGCTCTCATTCGCCATTCCCCTAAGGAGATGCCATGCCCACTCTCGGAAAGCACGATTTCCGTGTCGCCGACCTCAGCCTTGCCCCGTTCGGGCGCAAGGAGATCCACCTCGCCGAGCACGAGATGCCCGGCCTTCGCTGGCTGCGCAAGGAGTTCGGTGCATCGAAGCCACTCGCCGGGGCGCGCATCTCCGGCTCCCTGCACATGACCATCCAGACCGCAGTCCTCATCGAGACCCTCGTCGAGCTCGGCGCGGAGGTGCGCTGGGCCTCGTGCAACATCTTCTCCACCCAGGACCACGCGGCCGCGGCTGTCGTTGTCGGCCCGAACGGCACGGCCGAGAACCCCCAGGGTGTGCCGGTCTTCGCTTGGAAGGGCGAGACGCTCGAGGAGTACTGGTGGTGCACCGAGCAGATGATGACGTGGCCCGACGGCGGTCACGCGAACATGATCCTCGATGACGGCGGTGACGCCACGTTGCTCGTGCACAAGGGTGCCGAGTACGAGGCGAAGGGCGAGGTGCCCGACCCGACGAGTGCGTCCAACCCCGAGCTCGCGATCGTTCTCGGCCTGCTGCAGCGCTCGTTGCGCACGAACCCCACCAAGTGGGGCGACATGGCCAAGCACATCAAGGGCGTCACGGAGGAGACCACCACCGGCGTGAAGCGCCTCTACAAGATGGCGAAGGACGGCGAGCTGCTGTTCCCGGCCATCAACGTGAACGACTCGGTGACGAAGAGCAAGTTTGACAACCTGTACGGGTGCCGCCACTCGCTGATCGACGCCATCAACCGCGCCACCGACGTGATGATCGCCGGCAAACTGTCGGTCGTGTGCGGCTACGGCGACGTGGGCAAGGGCTGTGCGCAGTCGCTGCGCGGCCAGGGCGCGCGCGTCATCGTGACCGAGATCGACCCGATCAACGCGCTCCAGGCGGCCATGGAGGGTTACGAGGTCAACACCCTCGAGTCCGCGCTCGCGGATGCCGACATCTTCGTGACGGCGACGGGCAACGAGGCCATCATCACCGCCGACCACATGGCCAAGATGAAGCACAACGCGATCGTCTGCAACATCGGTCACTTCGACAACGAGATCGACATGGCCGGCCTCTCGCGCAGCAACGCGACCCGTGACGAGCTGAAGCCCGGCACCGACCTGTGGACGTTCCCCGACGGTCACTCGGTCATCGTGCTGGCGGAGGGCCGTCTCGTGAACCTCGGCTGCGCCACCGGCCACCCTAGCTTCGTGATGAGCTGTTCGTTCTCGAACCAGGTCATCGCCCAGATCGAGTTGTTCAACAACCTCGAGAACTACCCGACGGGCGTGTACGTGCTGCCGAAGCACCTGGACGAGAAGGTGGCGCGCGCCCACCTCGACGCGCTCGGAGTGAAGTTGACAAAGCTGACCGACGAGCAGGCCGAGTACCTCGACCTCGACCCGGCCGGACCGTTCAAGCCGGACCACTACCGCTACTGATCCCGCGCTCCGGGAATTCCCGGACCGACAACGGAGACTCAGGCCTCGAGCGCCTCGCCCTCTGCGGCGAGGCGCTCTTGCGTGTTCATGCGGAACATCCGCAGCGTGACCTGCACCATGGGTCCGATGCCGAGCGCGAACACGAAGGTGCCGACGCCGATCGACCCACCGAGGAAGATTCCGATGATCATCACGGTGATCTCGACGACGGTGCGCGCCAGACGCACGCTGATGCCGAAGCGCTGGTTGAGCCCGAGCATCAGGCCGTCACGCGGGCCCGACCCGAACTGGGCACCGATGTACAGCCCCGAGCCCGCCGAGATCGCGCACATGCCGATGACCACGTAGAGGATGCGCACGACCATCGTCCCCGTGTCCGGCACGTGTTCCTGCACGAGGTTCTCGACAAGACCGATCTCGACGGCATTCATGATCGTGCCGAGGCCGGGCCGCAGTCGCAGCGGGATCCACAGGAGAAGCACGAAGAAGGCCACGATGATGAGGACGGTCCCGAGGCCGAGCCCCGTGTGCCTGCTGATCCCCTGGTGGAAGACGTCCCACGGGGGGACCCCGATGTGTGACTTCACGAAGAACGCGATGCCCGTTCCGAAACCCGCCAGGCCGAGTGCACATCTGACGAACCGTTCGGGGAACTGTTCGCGCAACGGTCGGAGAGGGGCAGTGGCCATGGCGTTACACCGTACTGATGTTGCCGTGACGGCATCGGGACGCAGGGTTCGGTTCGACATGGTGGCCGCGTCGGCATTCGAGGGGGAGACCCGCGATGCGGTTCTCGGGTTGAAGTACCGGAACGAACGGGCGAATGCATTGGTGCTCGCGACCCTCCTTGTTCCCTGTGTGCCCGCGGGCACGGACCTCTTCACGTGGGCGCCGACCTCCGACCGCCGCAGGATGGCGAGAGGGGTCGACCACGCGGAACTCATCACGCGTCATCTCGGTGCATTGACGGGCATCCCCGTGGGCCGGGTGCTGCGCCGGGTCGGGGACGGCCGCCAGACGGGTGCGTCGCGCGAGCAGCGCAGGCACGCTGTCAGCTTCGTGGCCCACGGCCACCCCCGTGGCACACACGTGGTCGTCGTCGACGACGTCGTCACCACGGGGTCGACCATGAGGGCCGCAGTGGCGGCGCTGCTCGCGGTCGGCTACGGGGTCGTCTCGTGCCTTTCGGTCGCGATGGTCGAATAGCGTAAATTATTTCCATGCCGTCATCCCCCGCGCTCGAGTCAGCTTCGTCGCGGGAGCGGATACTCGAGCG
>JBEGQK010000228.1:0-7311 GCA_041180985.1 Actinomycetota bacterium | reverse complement strand
TTCAAAGAACGCGGCGAGTGTTCGTTCGGCATCTGCCTTGGAACAATCAGCGGCCTTTGCAACTTCTTCGATGAGCTCTGCTTTGGTCATTGTTGTTTCCTCCTCGGAATCGGAGTGGTGCAGATATCTGACCTGCTCTGATCACACATTGCAAGCATTTGACTACTTGCAAATGCAAGTAACTAGGGTGCGGAGGGCCCGGTGTCGTGTGCGTCACACCGCCCAAAAGTGTCGGATCTGTCGGCACGATCGCGTGCCCTGCGTCTGCAGATCACGGGTGCTCGACTCCCTCCGGACGTGCCCGTCGGACACGCGACCGGCAACGCGGCAAGGCCCGCAAACCCTTGTGGGGATTGGGTTTCGTCCGATTCCGTAATGTGCCGATTCCACGAAACGCCCTGTGGACAAGGGAAATCGTGGTGCCGGTCGGTGGGGTCGATGCGGATTCACCAATGAACTCAATGCTCATCGCGCGGCGGGCTTCGATCAGGGTTCTGCAGGGCCCGAAATGAGCCGGAAAAAAATCCAAAAAAATTTCCCCGAAATGCCCCAAACAGGTCCTCGGATTGTTTCTCGAACGAGAAATATGCGTTCACGACTCTCGGTATCCACGGTTGGGACCGGAGAGCAAGCCATAGTTGCGACGTCGGTTGATTGGCGGGAGAGATCGACATCGGCGAGACCGCCAGGAGAGTGTGTGACTGAGAGAGTTGACACCGGCCAGATTCGTGCAATCACAGGAATGTACGAAACAGATGATCTCCCCCAGTCTCCACAATCAACACGCACACGCATCGTGCTCGACACGTCCGTGCTGGTCGCCGATCCGGGTTGCCTCCACTCGTTCCCGAACTGTGATGTCGTCATCCCCCTCACCGTCATCGAGGAACTCGACGGTCTGAAGACCCGCACTGACGACGTCGGCCGGGCCGCACGAACTGCGCTTCGCACGATCGAGGACCTGCGCAAGCGGGCCGGGGGATCCATCCACCAGCCCGTGCCCCTCGGGCCCGAGCCGGACGGGGCCACCGTCCACATCGAGGTGAACGGCGTCCAGAAGGGTCGCCTCCTCGAGAACGGTCTGGACCCCGTGATCCCGGACAACCGCATCATCGGGGCCGCAATCGGCCAGTCGATGCTGGCCCCCACGAAGGTCATCTCGAACGACGCGGGCCTGCGTATCAAGGCCGCCCACATGGGCCTCGAGGCCGCCGAGCACCAGCCGGTCGGGCGTTCGATGATGACCCGACCGATGGGATGGGTGACTGCCGAGGTGGACCGCGACATCGTCGACCGCCTCTACAGCGACGGCGAGGTGCTGGCCGAGACCAACATCGACTTCTCGATGCTCCACGAGAACGAGTTCGCCGTCGTGCGTGCCGGTTCGCAGTCGGCGCTCGTGCGCAGGTGCGGGGACATGGTCGAACTGCTCCCCGCCGCCTCACCCGAGGCGTGGGGACTGCGGGCACGTTCGAAGGAGCAGCGTTTCGCACTCGAGCTTCTTCTCGACCCGACCGTCAGCGTCGTTGCACTCGACGGCCGCGCCGGAACGGGCAAGACCGTGATGGCGATCGCCGCCGGTCTCGAGCAGGTCGTCGAGTCGCGCACCTACGAGAAGCTCGCGGTCTACCGACCGCTTGTCCCCGTGGGACGCGCCGACGTCGGTTTCCTTCCCGGTGGACTCGACGAGAAACTCGACCCCTGGATGTCCGCCATCCACGATGCAATCGTGGCCCTGACCGACCAACGCAGCAGCAACGACGCAAAGCGCATGATTGATGACCTCCAGCACCGCAACCAGTTGTCACTCGAGTCGGTCACTTTCCTCCGCGGACGCTCGCTGCACCGCCAGTTCGTGGTGGTGGACGAGGCGCAGAACCTGGAGCCGACGACGCTGAAGACGATCCTCACCCGCATCGGGGAGGGCACGAAGGTGGTGTTCACCGGGGACACCAGCCAGATCGACGCGCCGTACATGGGCGAATCGAACAACGCACTCGCCGTCCTGATCCAGGCGTTCTCCAACCAGTCGTGCTTCGGCCACGTCACGCTTGCCGCGTGCGAGCGCAGCGAAGTGGCGAGCCTCGCAGCCGAGCTGTTGTGAATCCCGCACCCGTTGCGTGACAAGATGGGGCCATGGCCGGCTCCGTTGACGAACTGATCCGCACCTTCATCTCGCGCCTGTCGGCGCGCGACATCGACACCGCCGCAACCATGGTGAGCGCCGATTTCGAGTACGACAACGTCCCCATGGGGAAGTCATTCGGCCCCGACGGGCTTCGCAACACGCTCACGGGCTTCTTCGCGATGCTCGACGACATCGACTGGCAGGTCATCCGCCAGACATCCACCGGGGACACCGCGCACGGGACGGTACTGAACGAGCGCGACGACCGGGTGAAGATGAAGGGCACATGGCACTCACTCCCCGTAGCGGGCGTGTTCGAGGTGAGGGACGGCATGATCACGCTGTGGCGCGACTATTTCGACCGCCCCACCCTGATGGAAATCATGTCTGCCGGCCAATGAACGCTCTTCGTTGCCACACCCCGCACTTACGGTGACACACATGAACCAACCAGAAGCCACACCCATCGAGGAAACGGTCTTCGCTGTCGTCGACCTGGAGACGACCGGTTTCAACCCGCAGAAGGACCGGATCGTGCAGATGGCGGCCGTCCTGGTGAACGGCCGCGGCGAGGTCGTCGACACCTTCGACACTGTCGTCAAGCCCGAGAGCCCCGAACAGTACGAGCATGGCGCCGAGCACGTCCACGGCATCTCAAGGGAGATGGTCAAGAACGGCATGCCGCTGCGTGATGCCCTGTCGCACATCTGGTCGTTCACCGACGGCAAGGTCTTCACGGCACACAACGCCAGGTTCGACATCAGCTTCCTGGAGGCCGAGTCGGCGCGTGTGGGCCTGAAGCGCCAGGTCACGAACTTTCTCGACACGCTCGCGCTTGCACGGGAGGCCGATTCCGACAGGGAACGGAAACACAGCCTGCAGGCGCTGTGCGAGCACTACGGCGTCACCGTTGAACGGGCCCACGAGGCGATGTCGGATGCAAAGGCGACCGCCACCATCCTCATGAAACTGATCGACGAACTCGGCGTCCGCTCGACGGATCAGTTGCCGGGCTTCTCCTCGGAGTAACGGGCCAGCACCGCGGTGGCCGTGCGCGCACCGAGGTCCGCCCACTTCTCGGGCGACACGACCGAGACCTCAGAGCCGGCGCGCAGCAGGAGCCGCCCCAGCCAGTGTTCGCTGTTCGCGATGAGCGTGACCGTGATCGTGTCGTCGTCGTGGTACTCGATTGCCGTGTACGGGTAGTTCTCCACCACCCACTCGGCCTTCGGCCCGACCTTCAGCACCACCGTCTCGCCCTGGGAGTCGTTCGTGAAGAACTCAGGAGCGGCGGCAGGGGCGTCGGTCACCTCGACGAACTCGTCCGTGCGGGCAATCGACTTGATGCGGTCGACACGGAACGTGCGGCTTGCGTTGCGCAGGTCGTCGTCGGCGCGCACGTACCAGTGACCACGGAACGAGAACACCCCGCGCACCGTGATGCGACGCTGCGTGGTGCCCTCCGAGTTCGGCTTCCAGTACTCGATGTCGAGACGCTCGCCGGTGTGGATGACCTCGTTGCAGATGTCGAGATGCTCGTGGTTCTCGAGGTCGACCGCGACGGTCTCCTCGCCGAGCACCTTCGCCAGTTTCTTCAGGGCCGACTTCAACGCGCGGTTGCGGCGGAACCCGCTGATCTTGGTGGCGGCCGCACCGAGG
Source organism: Actinomycetota bacterium (assembly GCA_041180985.1). Taxonomy (GTDB): domain Bacteria; phylum Actinomycetota; class Acidimicrobiia; order Acidimicrobiales; family Ilumatobacteraceae; genus UBA2093. The sequence goes on along the minus strand of JBEGQK010000228.1, from coordinate 3,524 downwards.
AGCGCCAGGCCGAACGCCTCGCTCTTGGTGAGGTTCAGGCGGTGGTCGAACTGCATCATGCCGTCGGCCACAATGGTGCCGTCGTCGTCGATCCAGAAGCCGGCGAGCACATCGGGCGTGTACGGCGGAAGACCGCACGTGGCGGCCACCTCGAGCTCGGCGATGAGTTCCTCGCTGGTCATGCCGAACTCCCGCGCCATCTCGTCGACGTGGACCTTCCTGCGCTGGGCGAGCCAGGGCAACATCCTGAGCAGGCGCTCGACACGGTCCGACGCGCCGATGGGTCCGCGGCGGCCGCTCACTTCGCACCCCCGAGCGCAACGAGTTCGGCCACGATGCGGTCGCGCACGGACGCCGGCTCCACGACCTCTGCACGGTCCACCATGGCGAACAGCCACACGCGGAACGCGTCGAAATTGCCGCACGCGACCCTCACATCAACCTGGCCGGTGTCCGCGTTCTCACGGATGACCGCGTCGCGGCCGAGCTCGGCGATGACGCCGGAAGCGAGGTTCGCATCGACACGCACCGTGGCGTGTTCCGATGCACCGTTCCCGAAGGACTTCGGGTCGGTCGGCACGGAGGACTCGACGTTGAAATCCGCCGGGCGGGTGAACGTTCCGGCGGGTCCGGCGCTCACGTCACCCTCGATGCGGTCGACGCGGTACGTGCGCTGCTCCTGGTACCCGGTGTCGAACCCGACGAGGTACCAGAACCCGTTGCGGTTGATCACCCCGTAGGGACGCAACGTGCGCGCACGGCCGTGGTAACCGAAGGACACCTCGGCGCGCGCACCGACCGCGGCCCAGAGCGACACGAGCACGGGCGACGACGCGGAAAGGTGTGCGACCGCGCTGGTGGGCGGTTCCTCGACTGCACCACCGAGCCACTGGACCGCGCGGCGGCCCCACGGCTTCTCGATCTGCACCGCGGCGGCCGCGAGCTGCAGGGCGTCGAGTTCTTCGTTCGTGAGACCGAAGTCGATGAGCGCGTACGCCTCCTTGTCGATGATGTAGGCACCGACACCGGCGTCCTGACCCGACAGGGTCGACGTGATGACGGGGATTCCCATCTTCACGAGAGCGCCCTTGTCGCGGTTGAACGTTGTGCGGCGAGCCGCTGCCTTTGCCGGGTAGCGGTACTGCGGTTCGAGGAAGTTCATCTCGTTCGCGATCTGCTCGATCGTGAGCGGAACCTTGGTCTCGGTGAGGAGAGCCAACAGGTTCAGCATTCGGATGGTTGCCTCGTTGCTGCTCGTCCCCCGCGCCATGGGCGACAGGATAGGGGCAAACACCTGTTCGCCCAACACCCCATTTTCAGGGGTGCTGTTTACCCAAAATCAGGGGTTCCTGTACCAGTTGATGGCGTCCCGGGTGGACTTGGTCCCGGGTCCGGCCGGACCGCCGCGCACCTCCGGAAGGAGGTCATCGGCGAGTTCCTTGCCCAGTTCCACGCCCCACTGGTCGAAGCTGTTCACCCCGAAGAGCCACCCCTGCACCGCGGTGGAGTGCTCGTGGAGCGCGATCAATTCACCGAGTGCGCGCGGCGACAATTCGTCAAGGAAGATCGTGGTGCTCGGCCTGTTGCCGGGGAACACCCTGTGCGGCTCGTCGGCAACCGGTCGACCGAGAGCGAGCGCCGCGGCCTGCGCCAGCATGTTCGCCACGAGCATGTCGTGCGCGTCCGTGTCGGACCCCATCGGTGCCCGCACGCCGATGAACTCGACGGGCACGATGCGGGTCCCCTGGTGAAGCAACTGGAAGAACGCGTGCTGGCCGTTCGTTCCGGCATCGCCCCACACAATGGGGCTCGTCGGCCACATCACGTCGAGGCCGTCGGCCGTGACCGACTTGCCGTTGCTCTCCATGACGAGTTGCTGCAGGAAGGCCGGGAACCGCGCAAGGTCGTTGCTGTACGGCACGACTGCCGTGGTGTGGCGACCGAACACGACAGCGTTGGCGTACGTGATGAGTGCGTGGACGACGGGGAGATTCGCACCGAGCGACGCCGATGCGAAGTGCTCGTCCATCGTGCGCATTCCGTCGAGCATCTCCGCGAACCTGTCCGGCCCGATTGCCACCATCACGGGGAAACCGATGACCGAGGACACCGAGAACCGACCGCCGACCCAGTCCCAGAACTCGAGAACGCGGTCCGGTGCGACCCCCCACTCGATGGCCTGTGCGGGGTTCGCGGTCGCCGCAACGAAATGCGAGGCCCACGCGCCACCGACGGCCGCCCGCACCCATTCGCGGGCCCGTGCGGCGTTGTGCATCGTCTCCTGCGTGGTGAACGTCTTTGACGACACCACGAACACGGTCTCTGCCGGGTCGAGACCGCTGATCGCGTCGTCGAGGTCCGCGGGGTCGATGTTCGAGACGAACCTGCATTCCGGGCCGTCCCTGTGCGAACGGAGCGCGCGGTACGCCATTGCCGGGCCGAGGTCACTGCCGCCGATCCCGATGTTGACGACCGTGCGCACGGTCGGCTGACGGCGCAGTTCGTCGGCGAGGGCACGGGCACGCGCCATCTGGTCGGCCGCCTGGTCTGCCTCGCGTGAGCCACCACGAGCCCGGAGTGCGACGTGCAGCACCTTCCGGCCCTCCGTGGCGTTGACGACGTCACCGCGGAACATCGCGTCACGGTGCGCCGGCACATCGCGCAGTTCCGCCAGCGCCACCAGAGCAGACATCAGGTCGGATGAGACATGCTGCATGGAGAAGTCGGCGCGGATGCGGTCGACCGACATCGTGAACCTCTCCGCTCTCGACGGGTCGGAAGCGAATGCACCGGCCAGGGTCGGCAGTGCGTCGGCGGCGCGCTCGATGGCGCGTCGGACCGACTTCTCGGTGCTGTTGCTCACGCCCCAGACGCTACTTGCGGGCGGGGCCGCGGAGGAGTTGGTTGTGTCTCAGTCCCGCCGGATATTGACGACGGTCCACAGCGCGGGTGTCACGAGGGCCGCAGCGACGATCTTCAGCAGGTCACCGGCGAGGAACGGCGCGACACCGAGCGAGATCGCGCTCTTGTCTCCGTTCGCAACCGGCACGCCGATGGAATGTGCCAGCCAGAGTGCGCCGAGGGTGTAGATGACGACCGACGAGAACACCATGCTCGACAGCGAGGTGAGGACGTTCCGGTCGTGCCCGCGCTCGGCCAGGTACCCGACGATTGCGGCGGCAACCACGAACCCGACGAGGTAACCGAACGTCGCACCGGTCGCGGTCCTCCAGCCGCTGCTGCCGTTCGCGTAGAACGGCAGGCCCGCCGCACCGCAGGCCCAGTACAGAAGCTGGCTTGCTGCACCCCTCTTCATGCCGAGTGCGGCGCCGGACACGAGCACCGCGAATGTCTGGAGCGTCAGGGGAACCGGGGTGAACCCGAGGTGGATGGACACCTGCGCGCTGGCTGCGGTGAACAGCGTCGCGGCAACGACGAGAACGACATTGCGGACGACTGCTGCCTCACGGCGCGATGGCACGGGGATGACGTCAATAAGAGTTGCGGGGGTGGTGGTCAACATG
>JBEGQK010000227.1:0-4926 GCA_041180985.1 Actinomycetota bacterium | reverse complement strand
GCTGCTCGTCGACGACGACGAGACCGAGACTGCGGAACTCCACCTTCTCCTGGATGAGGGCCTGCGTGCCGACCACGATGTCGACGGAGCCGTCGGCAAGGCCCGCGAGGACACGCCTGCGATGTTCGCCGGTCACCTTGTTGGTGAGCAGTTCGACCCTCACCTCCCTGCCGCCGAAGAGGTTTCCGTCGTCCGGGATGACGAGTCCGTCCAGCAGCCGGCGGATGCCGATCGCGTGCTGGTCCGCCAGGACCTCCGTCGGCGCCATCAGTGCGGACTGGTGACCACCCTGGACCGAGCGCATCATCGCCGAGACGGCGACGACCGTCTTTCCCGACCCCACGTCGCCCTGCAGCAGCCGGTGCATCGGCGAGGCATCGGAGATGTCGGCGACGATCTCGTCGATGACCCGTTTCTGTGCGCCGGTCAACGGGAACGGGAGTGATGCATTGAACGCATCGATCAGCGGCCCCGTCGTGCGGTGGGTGAACCCTCGGGATTCCTGCGCGGCCAGCAGCTTGCGCGCCACCAGCATGACCTGCACGCGCAGCACCTCGTCGAACGCGAGCCGGCGCCGCGCCGCGTGACGCACGTCCATCGACTCCGGAAGGTGGATGTCGTGCAGCGCCGTTCCGCGACTGATCAGGCCGACCTGCGCGAGAACGTCTGCCGGCACGGGGTCGGCGATGCCGCGCGGCTCGCAGCGTTTCAGCGTGCTCTCGATCCACTTGGCGAGGTCCCACGTGCTGATGTGCGACTTCTCGCTCTGCGGGTAGATGGAGACGATGCGTCCGGTGCGGTCACCGATGAGGTCGACGATGGGGTTCGTCATCTGCAGGTACCCGCGGTACCTCTCGGGCTTGCCGAACACCGCGATGGTGAGACCCGGGGTCAACTGCTTCTCGCGCCAGTTCTGGTTGAAGAACGTGAGCGAGAGCTTCCCCGACTCGTCGCTGCAGCGGATCGTGACCATCTTGCGACCGGTCTTCGTCTTGAACGAACTGGACGCGTCGACGCGCACCACCACCATGGTGGGGACACCCTCCTCCAGTTGCGACACCAACGCCTCGCGCGTGCGGTCGACCCACCGGCGGGGGTACGTCTCGATCAGGTCGAGCACGGAGGAGATGCCGAACGTCTCGAGCGCGTCCTTCTTCTTGTCGCCGATGCCCTTGACGACATCGACATCCATCTCCGCCAGCTCGCGCGCGGTGATGGGACCCTTATTCAACGCCGAAGAGGTACGGGTACAGGGGCTGGCCGCCGCGGTGCACTTCGACCGCGACATCGGGTCGGTTCTCCGAGACCCACGCGACGATCTGGTCCGTCTGCGCGGCGGTGGCGTCGGACCCCGTGACGATGGTCAGGAGCTCACCCGATTCGTCGATGATGCTGTCGAGCAACTGCGTGGACGCCGACACGAGCGTTCCCGCGATGGCGACGATGCCGTCGCCGCGGACGATGCCGATCCAGTCGCCGGTCGTGACGGCACCTGCTTCGGTGTTGGTGTCGCGCACGGCCTGGGTGACCTCGCCGGTGGTCATCGCCTCGGCCGCGGCGGTCATGTTGCGCGCGTTGGTCTCCGCGGACACCTCCGGGTCGTACGTGACGAGTGCGGCGAGCGCCTCGGGCATCGACGCGGTGGGCACGACGCGGACGTCCTTGGTGGACAGCTCGTCGATCTGCTTGGCGACCGGGATGATGTTCTTGTTGTTCGGCAGGATGATGACCTGGCCGGCGTTCATGTGCTCGACCGCCGCGAGAAGCTCGGCCGTGGACGGGTTCAGTGTCTGCCCGCCGGAGACGACACCGTGCACACCGAGCTGTCCGAACAACTCGGCGAGACCGTCACCACTCGCCACGGCGACGACCGCGCACGTGACCGGAGGAAGGACGGATGCCGGCGGCTTGTGCGACGCGGCGCCGCCGATTGCTGCCTCGCGGGCCGCGTGCTCCTCCGCCACCTCCTCGAACAGGTCGGTGACGCGGATCTGCTTCGGGCGGCCACCGAGGGCCAACGGGGCCTCGATCGCGGCACCGATGTCGTTCGTGTGGATGTGGCAGTTGTAGATGCCGTCGCCGCCGACCACCACGATCGAGTCACCGATGCGACCCCATGCCTGCTTGAAGTCGTTCGCCTTCGAATCGTCGAGGTCGAGGAAGAACATGACCTCATAACGGAGTTCGCTCACGTCAGTGCTTCCGTCGTCGTGATGACGGAGGGCCGCGGCCTCGAGCTGGTCGGCGCTCGGACCCGCGGACTCGTCAGGTTCGGGCATCGGTTCGCCGTCGACGACATGGATGGCCGAGTCGAGCAGCAGCAGGAACCCCGCCCCGCCCGCGTCGACGACGCCGGCATCCTTCAGGACGGGGAGCATGTCGGGCGTGCGCGCGAGCGCGTCGCGCCCGGCGTCCCGCGCAGCACGCAGCATCGCGGACAGGGTGGCGCCGTTCGACACCGCGACCGCGGCGGCATCGGCCGACTCGCGCACGACCGTGAGGATGGTGCCCTCGATCGGCTTCAGGACCGCCTCGTAGGCAGCGGCGGAGGCCTTCTTCAGTGACTCGGCGACGCGGCTGGCGTTGACCTTCGACTCGCGGGCCTCGTTGATGTTGCCGACGAAGCCGCGCAGGATCTGGCTGAGGATGACCCCCGAGTTGCCGCGGGCACCCATCAGGGACCCGTGGCTGATGGCCTTGCAGGTCTTCTCCATCTCGGCCCCGGCTCCGTCGAGCTCGGCCACGACGGCATCGAGCGTGCGGGCCATGTTGGTGCCGGTGTCGCCGTCGGGCACGGGGTACACGTTCAGGCGATTGATCCCCTGGGCGTGGGCCCGCATCGCGTCACGGAACGTGACAACGGTGCGACGGATGTCGTCGGCACCCATCTGGTCGATCACTGACACGGGCGAAAGCGTAGTGAAAGGGCGTCCGGTCGGCGGAAACACCCCAAATATGTGGGATCGGGCAGTTGGGGGGCTCGGATTCGGGCTTGTAGTCTTGACCTCTGTGTCTGGAGGCCGTCGCCTCCGCCGAACAAAGGATTTCGAGATGGCTGCAGTTTGCGAAGTGTGTGGCAAGGGCCCGAGCTGGGGCATGTCCGTGTCGCACTCACACGTCCGTACCAAGCGCCGCTGGAACCCGAACATCCAGAAGGTCCGCGCCATCGTGAAGGGTGCACCGCGCCGCGTCAATGCATGCACCGCATGCATCAAGTCCGGCAAGGTCCAGAAGGCCGCCCGCTAGGGCCGCTCTCATGCAGGGAGTCATCAAGGCGTACGACCCCGCCAACGGCGAGGGCATCGTGATTTCCGACACAGACCTCAGCGAGTACAACCTCGCGTCCAACGCCCTCGAAGGCTCTGTTTTCCGCATGGTGCGGCAGGGACAGCGCGTTGTTTTCGACCTCGATTCAGCAGGTCGCGCCACCGCTCTCCGACTGGGGTCGGAAGCGGACATGGGTACCCCGGGCGAATAGCGTGTAGTGCCGGACGGGGTCAACCGTCCGTTCACCCCTTCGTCATGAACATGTGAGGTACGTCATGGCTGCATCAACCACGAATGCACGGTTGCAACAGTGGGTCGCAGAATGGGCCGAGGTGCTCCAGCCGGATTCGATCTACTGGTGCGACGGCTCCGCCGAGGAGTACGACCGCCTGTGCCAGTCGCTCGTCGACGCCGGCACGTTCACGAAGCTGGACGAGGCGAAGCGCCCGAACAGCTACTGGGCACACTCCGACCCGGGCGACGTCGCACGTGTCGAGGACCGCACCTTCATCTGCTCCGCCAAGGCCGACGATGCCGGCCCGAACAACAACTGGCGCGAACCATCAGAGATGCGCGCCGAGATGAAGTCCCTCTATGCCGGCGCCATGAAGGGCCGCACCATGTACGTGGTTCCCTTCAGCATGGGTCCGCTCGGCAGCCCCATCGCCCACATCGGCGTGCAGCTCACAGACTCCGCCTACGTGGCTGTCAGCATGCGCATCATGACCCGCATGGGTCAGGGTGCCCTCGACGTTCTCGCCAACAACGACTGGGTTCCGTGCGTGCACTCCGTCGGCGCTCCCCTTGCACCCGGCCAGAAGGACTCCGCATGGCCGTGCAACCCCGACAACAAGTACATCGTGCACTTCCCCGAGACGCGCGAGATCTGGTCGTTCGGTTCGGGCTACGGCGGCAACGCACTGCTCGGAAAGAAGTGCTTCGCACTGCGCATCGCATCGGTGATGGCCCGTGACGCCGGCTGGCTGGCCGAGCACATGCTCATCCTGAAGCTGACCAACCCCGAGGGCGCCGTGAAGTACATCGCGGCGGCCTTCCCCTCCGCCTGCGGCAAGACCAACCTCGCCATGCTCCAGCCCACCATCCCCGGCTGGAAGGCCGAGACGATCGGTGACGACATCTGCTGGATGAAGTTCGGCGACGATGGCCGTCTGTACGCCATCAACCCCGAGGCAGGCTTCTTCGGCGTGGCACCGGGCACCGGCTACGACACCAACGCGAACGCCATGGAGACGCTGTGGGGCAACTCACTGTTCACCAACACCGCCCTCACTCCCGACGGCGACGTGTGGTGGGAGGGCATGAGCGACGACGCACCCGCACGCGCCACGGACTGGAAGGGCAACGCCTGGACACCGGAGAGCGACGGCGTGGCAGCCCACCCGAACGCACGCTTCACGGCACCCGCTGCACAGTGCCCGTGCATCGCGCCCGAATGGGAGGACCCCGCCGGCGTGCCGATCTCGGCGATCCTGTTCGGTGGCCGCCGCCGCACCACCGTGCCGCTCGTGACACAGGCGTTCGACTGGGAGCACGGCGTGTTCCTCGGCTCGATCATGGCCAGCGAGACGACGGCCGCGCAGCAGGGCGCCGTCGGCAACCTGCGCTTCGACCCCATGGCGATGCTCCCCTTCTGCGGCT
>JBEGQK010000226.1:0-6773 GCA_041180985.1 Actinomycetota bacterium | reverse complement strand
GCCGACATCATCCTCACGTACTTCGCGCGCTGGTTCGCCGAACTGTCGAACCGCTGACCGTCATGTCCCAGTCGATCCCGTTCTGTGATGCCGCGTCGTGCGAGAAGGCCGGTTGCACCGCAACGGTGTGCCGTGGCCTCGGCATGGCATCGAACGATGCCGTCTTCGAACGGTCCGCGCTGGCGATTCCCGGCGGTGTGAACTCGTCCATCCGCGCGTTCCGGTCCGTCGGTGGCCGTCCGTACATCGTGTCGCGTGCCGAGGGTGCGCGCGTGTGGGACGTCGAGGGCAACGAACTGATCGACCTGGTGCAGAGCTACGGCGCGATCATCCTGGGGCACGCACATCCGAAGGTCACAGAGGCCATCCGTGCCGCAGCAGGTGACGGAACGTCCTACGGTGCGCCGACCCCGCGCGAGATGAAACTCGCCGAGGCCATCCGCGACCGGGTGCCGTCGTGCGAACGCGTCCGTTTCATGAACAGCGGCACCGAGGCCACGAGCACCGCGGTGCGTCTGGCCCGTGGTGTCACGGGTCGCAAGCGCATCGTCACGTTCCACGGCAACTTCCACGGCGCAACCGACGCGTTGCTCGCGGCCGGCGGCAGCGGCCTCGCGACTCTCGGCCTGCCCGGCACCGCCGGTGTCCCCGAGGAGGCCGTCGCGAACACGTGGGTGCTGCCGTACAACGAGGTGCCGACGCTCGATGACGATGTCGCCGCCGTCTTCGTGGAACCCGTCGCGGCGAACATGGGTGTCGTCGCGCCGGCCCCGGGGTTCCTCGCCGGTCTGCGTGCGGAATGCGACCGCGTCGGGGCGCTCCTCGTGTTCGACGAGGTCATCACCGGGTTCCGTCTCGCGCGCGGTGGCGCGCAGGCGAAGTACGACGTGCGCGCCGACATGACGTGTTTCGGCAAGGTCATCGGCGGCGGCCTGCCCATCGGTGCGGTCGGCGGTCGTCGGGACATCATGGAGAACCTGTCGCCACTCGGGTCGGTGTTCCACGCCGGCACACTCGCGGGCAACCCGCTCGCCACCGCGGCCGGACTGGCGGCGTTGAACGAACTCACGGACGATCTCTACATCGAGCTGCTCGCCCGCGCCCGCCGGCTCTCGGCGATGCTGCGCGACTCTTTCGCCTCGCACGGGATCCCCGCACAGTTCCCTGTGGTCGGCACCCTCGTCGGCATGTACTTCGGTGATGCGCTCGACCGCACGCCCGTGAACTTCGCGGAGGCAAAGACGACCGACGAGGCGCTGTACGCCCGCGTGTTCCACGCGATGCTCTCGCATGGTGTCGCACTCGCACCCGGAGCGTACGAGGCCCTGTTCGTGGGGGCGGCGCATGATGACGCGTTGCTCGACGAACTCGCCACGCGCGTCGACGCGGCATTGCGTAGCCTCTCTGCGTGACCCGTCGGCTGCCCGCAATCCTCGTGATCCTCGCGCTCGCCGTCATGGGTGTGCTCGCTCTCAGGTCACTCACGCAGAGGACCACGGTTGCCACCGGACCGATGCAGCACCGCATCGACCTGGTCGCCAACGTCGAGGCGATCACCACCGATGCGGGATGGAACATGGACGGCGGGCGCACCCATGGTGCGGCCCGGTTCTCTCTGGATGACCTCCGCACGTTGACCGTCCCCGACGGGACGAACGTCGCCGACTACGGACTCATGCCTGCGTGCACCGATCTCGTCACGCAGAAGGCGTGCGTCCTGCTCGCTGACATGCTCGGCGAATCGGTGGTGTGGTTCGCGCTCGTGCCGGCGGACCCGGCCACGCCGACGACGGGGCTTGTCATGCCGGGGTTCACAGACATGCAGGCGAACGGTGACGAGGCCGTGTTCCCGAACGGTTGGGTCATGAAGCTCGCGACCCCGACGAAACGCGTGTGCGCCGACACGGACACCTCGAGCCTGCGTGACTTCATCACGCGCTTCAACGGCGACAAGGCCCGCTCCATCGTCGATCTCACGACGGACCAAATCATCCGAGTGGAATGCGTGAAGTGACGCCATGGCGAATGTCCGTGTCCTGACCGCTGATGACTGGTCCGCCTACAGGGTGACGAGACTCGATGCACTGCGCACCGACCCGGATGCGTTCGGGTCATCGTTCGCGCATGAGGCCGCATTCACCGAGGAAGAGTGGCGTGTCCGCGTGACGCCGCCGGGTGGCGCGGTGTTCGGGATCGACGGCGAGGGTGGCCTCGTCGCCACCGGGGCGGTGATCACGGACTGGACGGACCCGGATGCCCGCGTGCTCGTCGCCATGTGGACCGGCGTGCCTCACAGGGGCCTGGGACTGGGACGCATGATCGTGGAGGCGGCAATCGCCCACGCGCGCGGGTCGGGTGCCGCGTCGATTCGTTGTTCCGTCACGGAAGGGAATGGCGGGGCCGCACGACTGTACGCGTCATGCGGATTCGTGCAGACGGGAGAGTCCGAGGTGCGCGAGTCGGACGGTCTCCTTCACTCGCACCTGGCACTCAGGTTCCGCGACTGACGACGTCCCGCGGGCGTTGTCTCAGGCGTTCGGGAACGCACGGGCAATCTGCGCCGCCGCTCTGTAGGCGACCTCTGCCGGCCCCTTCTCGTCCTCGCGGAGGAGGTTCGCCATGATGCGCAGCACCCACTCCATGAGCGTGCGGCTCTGCATGCCGACGCGCGACAACTCGCGCATCAATGCGGGGCGGCCGATGATGCGGGCGAAGAGGCGAGCCACCTTGAAGTACTGGCCGTACTCGTCGTCGACGAGCTGCTGGTAGCGCTGCAGTGCCGCTGCGTTGCCGGTGCTGAGTGCCTCGGCAATGACCTCGGCGGCCATCCGCGCCGTCTCGTACGCGTAGTCGATCCCCTCGCCGTTGAACGGGTTCACCGATCCCGCGGCGTCACCGACGACGATGTACGTGGGCCCGACCTTCGGTCCGACGGAACCACCCATCGGGATGCGACCGCTCGTCGCACGTTGGGTCGGTTTGTCGGGGTCGATGCCCCAGTCATCGGCCACCATGTGCGCGTACGCATCGAGGAGGTGCGTGGTGTTCACGCTCTTGAAGTCGCGGAACGTGGAGAGAAGCCCGACACCAATGTTGATGGTGCCGTCACCCACAGGGAAGATCCACCCGTATCCCGGCATCGAGTTTCCGTTGCGGTCCTTCACGTCGAGTGCGGACTCGATCCACGGCTCCGCGTGACGCGGGCTCTCCCAGTACGTGCGGATCGCCGTGCCGTACGGCATCTGCTTCGCGCGCGACGTGCCCAGTGCGCGACCGAACCGCGAGTTCGCGCCGTCAGCCACGATCACGTACTGCGCGCGCAGTTCGAAGGTGGAGTGATTCTCCTTGTCGGTGACGACGGCACCGCGCAGCAGGCCGCGCTCGAGGATCGGCTGGTGTGCCTCGTGTCCCTGCAGCAGTTCTGCACCGGCGGTCTCCGCGTTCACCGCCACCATCTGGTCGAGTTCGCGCCGCCGCACGACGTATCCGTGCTGCGGGTAGACCGAGTGCGACGGCCACTGCAGTTCGAGTGCCTTGCCGTGTGCAGTGGCGCGCAGTCCCTCGTAACGGTGGTACTTCGTCAACGAGTCGGCGAGTCCCATGTCGACGATCTGCTTCACTGCGCGCGGTGTGAGACCGTCGCCGCACGTCTTGTCACGCGGGAACGTCTTCTTCTCCACGATGGTCACGCGCTTGCCGGCCTTCGCGAGCCAGTAACCGGCTGCCGCACCGGCGGGTCCGCCACCGATGATGAGGACATCGGTCTCGCGCGCGGGCGCGTTCGGGGTTGCGACGAGGGGAGTGTCTTCCATTGTGAACCGACCTTCGGGGGAAAGGTCAGGTCACGATACGGGGATTACTTTGCGATTGACGGACGCGGCTCTGTGCCGACTGTCCCAGGCTTGTTCGCGAGAGCCGAGAAGTCCTTCTCGATCGTGTCGAACGACGTGGCACCGGTCTCGAGTGCCTTGAAGATCTCCGAGTCGGGCGAGCACCATGTCTCGTACTCGGCCTTCCACATGTCGCTCGTCGGGTCAGCGCCCGACAAGTCGTAACGGATGTGGCAGACCACGGCGAGAATCTCGGCCTCGGAGAGCGCGCCGCCGGCCTTCTCGCCCTGCATCGGCATGGGGTTGCCGTTGTAGGAGAGCGGGGCGTGGGCTCCACCTTCGCGGTTCGGGTTGCCGTAGATCTTGAGGCCCGCGGCCACGTAGCGCTGGCTGCCGTTGTAGACGAAGTTCAGCTGGTCCTCGATCCTCGGGAAGGTCTTCAGGACCTCCCCCTGGTACAGGACCCGGCCGGCGCCACCGGCGCCGTCGGCGCCGTGACATCCGGCACAGTTCGAGTAGACCTGGGTCCCGATCGACAAGGGGCCCGCCTCGACCTTGGTGGAGGGGGTTAGGGCAACCAGGTACAGAAGGGCCCAAATTGGCAGCAAAGCCAAGCCGGACATGGCCCAGAAGGGGATTTTCTTACGAGACTTAGCCGCCGCCACATAGGCCGGGTCGGGCTTGGCAGCCTTCGGAGCGGGTGCCGCGTCGGCCTTGGCGGGGGTGGATTCTGCCTTGGCGGGAGCCGAGCTGGTCGTGGCCGGGGTGTCGCCGGATGAGTCGCCCGACCCGGCCGCACGGCGGGCCTTGGAGCGATTCAGAAGGTGCTCGGGGATCTCGGTCACTGCGTTACCTCAAATGGCGAATTTTGTTGTGTGACCCGGTGGGTCAAAACCTCGATTGGTGAACGGGGAAACACGCGTCTTCCCGACACACCATCCCCCACGATAGACAACCGAACAGGGTGCCGGGCAATTAATCGGTCACACATCACGAACAGGCTCTGATGCTTGTGAACATGCGCATTCGTGACACTCGGCGCGTGCCGGAAATGGCTTCCCGCAGGGGGTGCGTGGCTAGTGTTCTATGTGCCTAGGCATGTGCCCTGGCGCATGCGTCCACAGCAACCGGAGAAATTACGAGCGTCCATGATTGCGATTGACATCCTCAGGTGGCCCGGGGTGAACCAGGCGTTCATCGTCTCGTTCGTCATCACCACGGCAATGGCCCTGGCTGTCATCCCGTTCGGGAAGCGCCGTCCTGTTGATCGCAAGTCGACCTGGGGCGAGGCCCTCGTCGGCGCCGTCTACACCTTCTTCACCATGTTCCTGGCCTTCGGCGTGGTGCCCCACCAGTTCATCGCCCATGCGGACCGCGAGCTCGGCTGGCGCAAGGACAAGATGCTCTACGGCCCCTTCGACATCCTGAAGGCCAAGGCCCTCGGGGGTCACTTCCCCTTCACTCTCTCGTATGAGGCAATCCGCGACATCGTGGTGCTCGTGATCCACGGTTTCTACATCGGGCTCATGGTGTACCTGTTCGTGTGGTGGCAGAAGCGCGGCGAACGGGCTGCGAACAAGGAAATCGAGACGTCCACGTACGGTCGTCCCCTGGTGCGGAAGGCATAGCCAATGGCACGCACCGATGCGAACCCACCGATGCCGGAATGGTCGACGGAGTACCAGCTCGTCGAGGTCGACCACGACTATCTCGCGAAGGCCGTCAAGCCCAAGCAGTTCATCCACATCGACCAGAGCGAATGCATCATGTGCGAGGGTTGTGTGGACATCTGCCCGTGGAAGTGCATCCACATGGTGACGCCCGATGCCATCGCAGAGGCACAGGGCACCGAGCTTCCCGGCATGGATCCCTCCGACAACGTGATTTTCCTGATCGACGACGACGTCTGCACGCGGTGCGCCCTGTGCGTTGACCGCTGCCCGACCGGCGTCATCATTCTCGGCAAGGCGGCAGCGCCCGCTCCCGAGGGTGACTCCCACACCCGTACCAACAACCACGGCTACGCCTACGGCATGCGCCTCTGAGGTGATTCACAATGGCAAAAGTGCTTGACAACCCCCGCCCGACAGTGAAGGAGCGACTCGCCAAGATCGGCGAGCAGGTCCAGGGCAGCCAGGCGTGGAACTCGATCTTCCGCCCCGGTTCGATCTTCCGCAAGGGCTACACCGACAGCCCGCGCAACCGTTCCTACGTGATCATGAACTCGGTGCTGTACCACCTGCACCCGGTGAAGGTGAAGCGTCACGCGGTCAAGGTGTCGTACACGCTGTGTCTCGGCGGCCTCTCGTTCTTCCTGTTCATCATCCTCACGGTGACCGGCATCTTCCTGATGTTCTTCTACCGACCGACCGGAGCGAACGCGTGGCAGGACATCCAGACGCTGCAGACCTCGGTGACGTTCGGTCTGCTCGTGCGAAACATGCACCGATGGGGTGCCCACTTGATGGTGCTCTCGGTTTTCCTGCACATGGCGCGCGTGTTCTACCACGGTGCCTACAAGCCACCGCGCGAGTTCAACTGGGTCATCGGTGTCGTGCTGCTGACGCTCACGCTGCTCCTGTCGTTCACCGGCTACCTGCTCCCGTGGGACCAGTTGGCACTGTGGGCCGTGACCGTGGGTACGAACATGATGGGCTACTCGCCACTCGTCGGCAGCCAGGTCAGGTTCGTGCTGCTGGGCGGTGTCGAGATCGGCAACGAAACGCTCCTGCGTTGGTACGTGCTGCACGTCATCATGCTCCCGTTCGTCATCATCATCTTCATGGCCATCCACTTCTGGCGCGTCCGCAAGGACGGCGGAATCTCCGGACCTCTGTGATCGCGAGGAACACGAATGACTGAGATCCCTGAACACCTCCTCAAGCGGGCACAGGCAGCCCGTGACAAGGCAGCAGGTGCTGCCGCCTCCGGTGATGCCGGCGG
>JBEGQK010000225.1:0-3415 GCA_041180985.1 Actinomycetota bacterium | reverse complement strand
TCGAGTTCCTGTGCGGTGCTCGCCACCTTGTAGTGCTTCGACGGACGGCCGGCGCCGGCACCCTGCGCGCGCCCGACGTTGACCTCGAGGTAACCGCCGGCGGCCAGCTTGTCGAGATGGTGGCGCGCGACGTTCGCGTGAAGGTCGAACTTGTCGGCGACCTGGCTGGCGGTGACGCCGTGGTCGTGCTCGCGGGCGAAGAGATAGATGGCACGCCGCGTGGGATCACCGAAAGCAGAGGTGATGGCCGACATCGTGGCGGTGAACGCCTTCGGGGTCATCACCGGGGTGGTGGTCACTTCTGCCATGTCGGTATTCTACCTATCGCCGTAGTGCAAATTCCCCGAACCCCCCGGAGCCCCACAATGACCGCAACCCCCGAGCAGATCATCGAGGCCCTTCGCCCCGTCGAAGACCCCGAACTGCACCGCTCCATCGTCGACCTCGGGATGGTGCGCGACGTCGCGGTCACCGCGAACGGCGTGTCGCTCACGGTCGTGCTCACCGTTGCCGGCTGCCCGATGCGCAACGAGATCCAGAACCGCGTCAACGCGGCAATCGTGCCGATGGCGCCCGGCGGCAACGTGTCGATCGACTTCGGCGTGATGAACGACGAGGAGCGCCAGAAGGTGCGGGTCATGCTGAACGGCGACCCTGCATCGACGGCCGGCTCGGGCCAGGCGCACGGTCATGCAGAGGGACGCGCGATCCCGTTCGCCGCGAAGGACTCGAAGACGAAGCCGTTGCTCATCTCGTCGGGCAAGGGCGGCGTCGGCAAGAGCAGCGTCACCACCAACCTTGCGGTCGCGCTTGCGGCGAAGGGTTTCAAGGTCGGCATCGTCGACGCCGACATCTACGGCTTCTCCATCCCGCGCATGCTCGGTGCGGACCGTGACCCGGTTGTCATCGACAACATGCTGCTGCCGCCCGAGGCACACGGCGTGCGCTGCATCTCCATCGGCTACTTCGTGCCGGACGGCGAGGCCGTCATCTGGCGCGGGCCGATGCTGCACAAGGCGCTCGAGCAGTTCCTCACCGACGTGTTCTGGGACGAGCCCGATTACCTGCTCATCGACATGCCGCCCGGAACCGGCGACATCGCACTCTCGCTCAGCCAGTACCTGCCGAAGGCAGAAGTTCTCGTCGTCACCACGCCGCAGCCCGCGGCCCAGAAGGTGGCACGTCTCTCCGCCGCCATGGCGAAGAAGGTCAACCTGCCCGTGCGCGGTGTCATCGAGAACATGTCGTGGTTCACGGGAGACGACGGCAAGCGGTACGAACTCTTCGGTGCCGGCGGCGGCAAGGAACTCGCCGACGAGCTCGACGTGCCGTTGATGGCGCAGATCCCGCTCGTCGCTCAGTTGCGCGAGGGTGGTGACGACGGCAAGCCGATTGCTGCTGTCGCACCGGAGTCGGAGGCAGGGGCCGCGTTCCACGCACTCGCCGACCAGATCGTGGCCATGCGCCCGAAGCGCATCTTCAGCAGCAAGTTGAAGCTGGGCTGAACCTGTACCGTGGGTGCAACACCCACCCGAGAAAACGGAGTCATCAGTGGACATTCGCATCGGCATCACCCAGTCGCCCCGTGAGATCTCCCTCGAGATGGACGACGACGCCACGAAGCGCGACGCCCTGAAGGCTGCAATCGACGACGCACTCGCCGGCAAGACGGTCACCCTGTGGCTGACCGACAAGAAGGGCCGCGACGTCGCGGTCCCCACCGCGAAGATTGCGTTCGTCGAGATCGGCTCGGGCGACAACGGCCCGCGCATCGGCTTCGGCGGCTGACCTGGTCCCGCTGCTGCAGCGGCGCCTGCTGTTCGTCACGGGCAAGGGCGGCACGGGCAAATCGACCATCGCATCCGCTCTCGCGGTGCGCGCAGCGAACGAGGGGAAGCGGACACTCCTCGTGGAGATGGACGCGAAGGGTTCGATCGGTGCCCTCTTCGGCGCATCCGACGTCGGTTATGACCCCGTGAACGTGGCGCCGAACCTCTCCGTCATGGTGATGCAGACGGAGCAGTCCCTGCGCGAGTACCTGCGCATTCACCTGCGCATCCCGCTCGTCACGAAGATCGGCCCGCTCGCGTCCACTTTCGACTTCGTCGCTGATGCCGCACCGGGGGTCCGCGAGGTCCTCGCCGTCGGCAAGGTGTGCTGGGAAGTCAAGGAGAACCACTTCGACCTGGTGATCGTCGACGCGGAGGCGTCGGGCCACGTGGTCGCGCAGATCTCGTCCCCGCGCACGATCCGTTCGCTCGTCCCGCGGGGGCCGTTGCGTGACCAGACGAGCTGGATGCTGGACATACTCGACGACCCCGAACAGTGCGGTGTCGTCGTCGTGACGACGCCGGAGGAACTGCCGGTCACCGAGACGGTCTCGCTCGTGCAGAAACTCCGTTCGGAGACGAAGACGGAGATTGCAGAGGTCATCGTGAACGCGGTGGAACCGCGACCGGACCGCGACACATTGGTGCTCGCCGCCGATCCGTGGTTCGCGTCCACGTCACCTCGGCACGCGGCGACCGTTCTTGCTGCATCGGCACGGCGTGCCGAACAGGACGCACAGATCGGGGTCCTGCGGGCCGCGTTGCCGAACGATGATCTTCGCATCATTGCGCTCCGGGACGAGACGGGACGCGCACTGGTGGACTCGGTTGCGTCCACGTTCGGGACCGACACGGACCGGGACGCACAGTGACCCCGCGCTTCGTGATCGTGTGCGGCAGCGGCGGCGTGGGGAAGACGTCCACATCGGCGGCAATCGGGTTGAATGCGGCGCGGTCGGGTGAGCGCGTCCTCGTGGTCACCGTGGATCCAGCACGACGTCTCGCGCAGGCGCTCGGGCTCGGCTCGATCGGACATGAGGTGTCGGCGGTGGCGGTGGACGGACCTGGCTCCCTTGCGGTGTCGATGCTCGACACGAAGGCCGGGTGGGACTCCCTGATCCGGCGCCACGCCCGCGACGAGAAGTCGGCCGAGCGTGTTCTGCGCAACCCGCTGTACGACAACATCACCGCCCGCTTCGTGAACAGCCACGACTACATCGCGATGGAGCAGATCAACGAACTCGCGTCGTCGCCCAATCTCGATCTGGTGGTGATCGACACTCCGCCGTCCCGCAACGCGCTCGACCTGCTTGACGCGCCGCGGCGGATGAGGGAGTTCTTCGGCGGGCGCCTGCTGCAATGGCTGACCCTGCCGTACAGGTCGCGGTTGCTAACTCTCGCCTCGAAGCCGTTCCTCCAGATCGCCGACAGGCTGCTCGGCGCGCAGTTCCTCGGCGACATCGCTGAGTTCTTCACGTTGCTGCAGTCGATGGAGTCCGGGTTCGTCGCCCGTGCGCAGGCAGTCGAGTCGCTGCTCACCTCGGACCGCGTGTCGTTCGTCGTCGTCACGACCGCCGAACCCGCTG
>JBEGQK010000224.1:0-5053 GCA_041180985.1 Actinomycetota bacterium | reverse complement strand
CCGAGAACGAGGTCGTACCCGCGTCGTGCCATCTCCAGGGCGATCGCGGGGCCGGAGTAACTGTTCGCCTCGCCGACGATGGCGACCTTGCGTGTGTCTGACATGGGATTCTCCTTGTGGTGATGCGTGTCTGTCGTCCGTGTGCGGCAGGAAAACGTCAGCTGTCGTGCGACCAATTGTGGTTGAGCCAGGCGACGAGGGCGTTGTTGAACGCCTCGGGAATGTCCTCCTGGAGGAAATGTCCGCCGCCCTCGAGTATCCGGTGCGGCTGGTCCGCCGCGCCGGGGATGCGCGCGACGATCTCGCGCCACCCGGTGGGGGCGACGACGTCCTTGTCACTGAACAGGGTCAGCACCGGACGCCGGTACCCCTCGAGCACATTCCAGGCGTGCCAGTTTGGGGTGTTCATGGGGTTGTCGGCTCTTGTCGGCAGGAGTTGTGTGAAGGCCCTGCTGCCGATGGTGAGGGAGGGGTCCGGGTAGGGGGCGCGATAGCCGTGACGCACCTCTGCCCGCACCGGCGTCACCATCACCCCGTCGAGCATCGTCCAGGGTTCCCACGCCGGAGTCTCACGGGCGAACTTCTGGAACCCGGCCAAAGGTCCCTTCGGTGTCGATGCATCTTCCGGCAACGGCAGTGACGGATCGCGGGAGGGGAGACCGGTGTTCGAGATGCACATGCCGTCGACGGTTCCCGGATGGTCTGCTGCGATCCGCATGCCGATGATGCCGCCCCAGTCGTGGAGGACGAAAGTGAACCCGGCAAGACCGAGTCGGTTGAACAGGACGTCCGCGGTCCAGTCGATGTGGCGCTGCACTGTGTAGTCGGTCATCTGTGACGGCTTGTCGGAGAGTCCCATGCCGACCAGGTCGATCGCGACGGCACGGTACCCCGCGGCCACGACGGCGGCGATGGACGTTCTCCAGATGTACATCCACGAAGGGTTGCCGTGGAGAAAGACAATCGTGTGCGCCCCGCGGGGCCCCTCGTCCACGTATCGGACCGTCAGTTGCTGGCCGTCTCCCGCGTCGATGTCGGTCTCGCGAATCTCGAACGGGAAGTCCCCGAGACTGCTGGCGTGCTCGGCACTCGTGCGGATGATCTGCATTATCGCCTGCCGTTCACATCGACAGCACGTGGCCGACTGCCGGGTCGATTGATCCGGACACAAGTTGGGCGTACACGTCGACGACTGCGTCCGCGCCCTGCGACTCCTGCACCGACATCCAGCGCCGCGCGTCGGAACTGAACGCGGACAATGCTGACTCCATCCGTTCGTAGAGGGCCTCGCGGCCCCATTCCTTGCCGCGCTTCACCAGCTGGCCGGGTGCGAAGAAGAACGCCGGCGTCGGGCCATCGATGCCGTCGAGAGAGCCGGAGTCCTCCCAGTGCGTGGCACCCACGCGGCACGAGTGCTTCAACTGATCCCCGAAGCGTGAATGGATGCGGCGCAGGATCCCCGCGCTTCCCGCCATGTCCACGACCACCGAGGGCACCTGCTCGAGCGTTTCGATGTCGTCGTAGGCGACCACCTCGTCGTACAGGCCGGTGTTGCGGACGAACTCGATGTTCGATGGCGACGTGAGTCCGACCGACCTCGCCACGCCGTTCACCCGCACCTCATGGGCGAGCGCGAGTGACGTCTTCGACGATGCACTTGTGATGAGGACCTGCGCGGCGCCGAACATCGCGTTGTCGCGCAGGAAGTCCTCGCACAGGTGTGAGGTCACGAAGAGACCACGCAGGAGCAGGTAGTAGCTCTCGTCCTCGTCGGAACGCGAGGGGTCGGCGGGGTCGAACTGCCTGTAGGCCGGTGCGTGCTTCTCGCGGTGGGCGGCGTTGTCGAAGAATCCACCCGACTTCACGATGGCCTCGACCACGTGATGGTCCGCGACGGGGTGGAACCCGAACCAGCGCGAGCCCTCCTCGATGCCGGGAACGGCCGACGACGTGACGACGCTGAATCCCATGGCCGGCAGGCGGCCCCACCCTGCTTCCGCCGGGAAGAAACCCCAGTAGTCAAGGAAGTCACCCGAGAGTGCGTACGAGATGTTGTTCGACGTGAGCGCGAACTTCTCGAGCCGCAGCACGACCGTGCCGGGCGCGGCCGACGTCGGGGCGACCGTGTCGACGAGTCGCGTCTTCGTGATGTCCGTCCTGTCGATCTCCAGATGCATGGCACCCCCCAGTCGTTGCCACAGTACCGATGCGTCCCGCTCGCGGGTTCACCTGGGGGAAACAGGGTTCATTCTCCCCAGCCATGGAGAATCCGGTCTGTTTGGAGTAGGAATAGACGACAGCGCGAGCCCCTCTCGGGGCCGTACCTGACGGGGGCAACATGGTCGTCAAGAACGAATTCCACGGGAAGATCGGTCGTACTCACAAGGAGTCCGAGCCCTGGTTCGCGGTGCCGCCCCACCCGGGTGAGGACGCACCGAACGTGATCCTCATCCTCATGGACGACACGGGCTTCGCCCAGTTCGGTTGCTTCGGGTCCGACATCGACACACCGAACATCGATGCACTCGCCTCCAACGGTCTGCAGTTCACGAACTTCCACGTGACGCCGCTGTGCTCGCCGACGCGTGCCGCCCTGCTCACGGGACGCTCCAACCATGCGGTGGGCATGCGCTCGGTCTCGAACTTCATCACGGGTTTCCCCAACCAGTTGGGTCACATCTCGAACCATGCCGCGACGGTCGGCGAGGTTCTCGGCGGCGCCGGGTACGGCACGTTCGCGGTCGGCAAGTGGCACCTCGCACCGATGGAGCAGTGCTCGGCTGCAGGTCCGTTCGACCAGTGGCCGCTCGCTCGCGGGTTCAACCGCTTCTACGGTTTCCTCGACGGCGAGACCGACCAGTTCCACCCGGAACTCGTCGCGGACAACCATCCCGTCGACCCCCCGGGAACACCCGAGGACGGGTATCACGTCAGCGAGGACCTCATCGACAACGCACTGAGGATCATCGCGGACTACAAGGGCGTGCGCCCCGACCGTCCGTTCCTTGGGTACGTCGCATTCGGGGCGACTCACGCACCGCACCAGGCTCCGCCTGAGTACATGGCGAAGTACAAGGGCAAGTACGACGAGGGATGGGACGTCATCCGCGAGCGCTGGTTCAGGAAGCAGATAGCAACCGGTGTCATCCCCGCAGACACCGTTCTCGCGCCGCACAACCCCGGTGTGAAGCCTTGGGATGATCTGACCGACAACGAGAAGGCGCTTGCGTGCCGCATGCAGGAGGCATTCGCGGCCTTCCTGGACCACACCGACAAGCAGATCGGCCGCCTGGTGGAGGGACTGCGCCGGCTCGGCCAGCTCGACAACACCGTCCTCGTGCTGCACGCCGACAACGGCGCGTCGCAGGAGGGCGGCCCGTTCGGTGTCATGCACGAGATGAAGTTCTTCAACGGGATCATCGAGATGCCCGACGAGGCCATCAAGAACATCGACGACATCGGCGGGCCGAACAGCCACTGCAACTACCCGTGGGGCTGGGCCCAGTGCGGCAACACGCCGTACCGCTGGTACAAGCAGAACACCCACGAGGGCGGTGTGCACGTGCCGATGGTGTTCCACTGGCCGAAGGGCGTGCCGGCGGAGCAACGCGGCACGAAGCGCGACCAGTTCGTGCACGTCTCCGACATCGTGGCGACCGTGTACGACATCGTCGGCGTCATGCCGCCAGATGTGGTGAAGGGGTACGAGCAGATGCCGGTCACCGGCAAGTCGTTCAAGCCCGTCATCAACAAGGCCGACGCGCCGGCGACGAACACGGTGCAGTACTTCGAGAATGCGGGAAGCCTCGCTGTCGTCGCCCACGGCTGGAAGGCGGTGCTGAAGCACACGTCTGGCCAGTCGTACGAGGACGAGAAATGGGAGCTGTACAACCTGAGCGTGGACCGTTCGGAGTGCAACGACCTCGCCGGCTCGGACCCCGCGAAGCTGGAGGAGATGATCGGCATCTGGTGGCAGGAGGCCGAGAAGCACGGCGTGCTGCCACTGGACGACCGCGGTGTCGAGTTGTTCGGCGCACGGTTCCGCGCGCGTTCGCCCCACCCCGAGGACCGCAAGTACACGTACCGTCCGCCGATGTCTCCGATGCCCGGTCAGGCAGCGGCAGGTCTCGGTGGCCGCAGTGTGGATCTCGTCGCGACCGTCAACTTCGCAGCAGGTGACGAGGGAGTCCTGTACGCGACCGGCACGCAGAACTCCGGTTTCTCGATGTTCGTGCAGGACGGGAAGTTCGTCGTGGACTACAACGCGTTCGGCGACCACACGGTCGTTGAGTCCGTCGCGCCGGTTCCGACGGGCGTCGTTGCGCTCGGTGTCCACCTGCGCAGGGGCGACAACCGGACCGGCACGATCACGCTGGACTTCGACGGTGTGGAGATCGGCCGAGCCGAGGTGCCGCTGTACATGTCGATGATGTCGTCGGTGGGGCCGAGTCTCGGCCAGGACCACGGATCAGCGGTCAGCCTGCGGTACGAGGCACCGTTCGCGTACACGGGCGAGCTCCTCGAGGTCACCATCGAGGCCGGCAAGAAGTCGAATGCCGCGGCGGCCGCCGAGGCGAAATCAGAAATGGGCCGCCAGTAGGCGACCCGCAACCGGAAAGAGGAATCACATGAGCGAGCAGCCGCCAAAGGGAGTGCGTCACCCGTACGGGAAGACCGACAAGGAATACGGGATGCGCATGTTCACGATGAAGCCGGAGGACGACGGTCCGGTGTTCATGGTGAACTTCATGAACTACAAGGAAGAGGCCGACTACGGCG
Source organism: Actinomycetota bacterium (assembly GCA_041180985.1). GTDB lineage: Bacteria > Actinomycetota > Acidimicrobiia > Acidimicrobiales > Ilumatobacteraceae > UBA2093. The sequence continues at coordinate 274 of JBEGQK010000224.1, read as the reverse complement.
AGAACGGCGAGAAGGGCATCTCCGGCAAGGAGGCCGACGATCGTTACTCACCCGTCGACGTGCTCGGCAAGATCGGCGCCTACGTGGCGTTCCACGGTGACGTCGTCGACCAGTCCGGCTCGATGACCCCCGCCTGGCACCGCATCGGTGTGGTCTGTTACGCCACGCGCAGGTCCTTCATCGACATGCAGGCACGGCCCGACTTCCAGGAGAAGCACGTGCACAAGGCAGCGGGAATGTCCGAGACCTTCGTGATCGGTTCGTTGCCGCGCGA
>JBEGQK010000223.1:0-8101 GCA_041180985.1 Actinomycetota bacterium | reverse complement strand
CAGCTGTTCCCGTGCCGCCGGGCACGCGGTGCCAGCACTGTTCGAGGGTGTAGGCGACGCGCACACACCCATTCTTGCTGTTGGCGTCCTACGATGGCACCCATGTCGCAGTTCTGGTCGGACCGCAAGGTGATCGTCACCGGCGGGAACGGATTCCTCGGTCGCGTCGTCGTGCGCACCCTGAAGGAGAACGGCGCCCTGGTCCTCTCCCCCACCCATGACGAGTGCGACCTCACCATTCCGGGCAGCGCGGAGGCGCTGTTCGCGGCGGAGAAACCGACCCACGTCATCCACCTCGCTGCCCGCGTCGGCGGCATCGGGTACAACCAGGCTGAGCCCGCTCCTCTGTACCTCGACAACCTGCTCATGGGCACGTACGTGATCGAGGCCGCTCGCACGACGGGCATCGAGAAGACGGTCCTGCTCGGCACGGTGTGCTCGTACCCGAAGTTCACGCCGGTCCCCTTCCGCGAGGAATCACTGTGGGACGGCTATCCCGAGGAGACGAACGCACCGTACGGCGTCGCGAAGAAGGCGCACCTGCTGCATGCGCAGGTGAACGCGCAGCAGTACGGACAGCAGTTCGCGTACCTCATCCCCACGAACCTGTACGGCCCGGGCGACAAGTTCCACCCGTCGGTGTCGCACGTCATCCCCGCACTCATCAAGAAGTGCGTGGAGGCGAAGGAATCCGGTGCCGGCCACATCGACGTGTGGGGAACCGGTTCCGCGAGCCGCGAGTACCTGTACGTGGAGGACGCGGCCGCTGCGATCGTGCTCGCGGCGGAGAATCACAACGGCACCGAGCCGATCAACCTCGGCGCCGACCGCGAGATCACGATCCGCGAGACCGCCGAGGCGATCGCCGAGGTCACCGGGTTCACCGGGACGCTCCGGTGGGATTCATCCAAGCCCGACGGCCAGCCGCGCCGCCGCATCGACCCGGGCCGCGCAGCGGCACTTCTCGGGTGGAAGGCGTCGATGGACTTCAAGGACGGTCTGCGCCGCACGGTGGATTGGTACCTCGCAAACCGCGCGATTGCCGAACAAGCACCCCGCTGACGTGTCCACCGTTCCCCCGCCGATCGAGCACTGCGTGCGCCACCCGCACGTCGTCACGGGTCGTCACTGCACGCGCTGCGGCAGACCGGCGTGCAACGACTGCCTCGTCCAGGCGACGGTCGGGTCGCACTGTCTCGACTGTGTGCGGGCGGCACGGCCACCGCGAGTGGAGCGCGCGCGTCGGTGGAATGCGACACTGCCGGCGTTCGTCACCCGTGCGCTGATCGGAATCAACATCGCCGTGTTCCTGTGGACGGGAACGGGTGGTGCCAGCGCGCTCGGGGGCGGCGGTGCGTCCCTGCGCCAGACGGACCTCGCCATCGCGAAGTACTTCCTGCAGCAGGGCGAATGGTGGCGCGTCATCACGGCCGGGTTCCTGCACTTCGGTCTCCTGCACGTTGCGATGAACATGCTCCTGCTCTTCCAGCTCGGCAACCTGCTCGAACCCGTGGTCGGCCGCGGCAGATTCGCACTCCTCTATTTCGCGTCCCTTGTCGGCGGGTCATGCGGTGCGCTCCTTCTGTCGCCGAACGCGCTCACCGGCGGCGCTTCCGGCGCGGTGTTCGGCCTGATGGGTGCCGCTGCCGTGGCGCTGATGCACCGCGGCGTGAACCCGATGAGCACCGGCATCGGGTCGACACTCGTGCTGAACCTCCTCATCACGTTCGCGATCCCCGGCATCTCCGTCGGCGGACACCTCGGCGGTGTCATCGTCGGCGCGGGTGTCGGGTACGTGATGTTCGACCCGGCGGTGAACCGTCAGTCGCGGTGGCTCACGTGGGCCGCGCCCGTCGCCGCCATGGCTGCGTGCGCGGTCGCCATCTACGCCTCGGTCCAGTAGGTCGCGCTCCTGCGTTGGTGCGGCGCGAGCCGCAGCCCGGACTCCCGCAGCTTCACCACGATCAACCTGCTCGGCACCTCGATCGCGCCGTGGAACACCGCACGCTCGCGCACGTGCTCGGGCAGGTCGTAGTGGTCACCCTGGAAGCCGCGCCTCGGCACCTCCAGCACCTCGGCGAACGAGTGCAATTCATCGAGCGAGTGGTCACTGATCATGTGGCACCAGAGCCAGTCACGGAACTGCCAGCGGCACTGGTCCACGTAGATCATCGGGTGCGAAGTGTAGGACGGATGCACGGCATGGTTGAATTGCCGGCGTGACCGCAGTGAAGACGATGCCCGCCCAGGTTCAGCCCGACACCGACCTGACGCCCGAGACGGGCGAGCCGATCGTGGCGCACATCGTGAAGACCGAACCGGGAGAGAACGCGGCGGCGAAGGTGCTCGAGGCCCGCATCAACGGCACACCGATCGAGGCCCTGTGCGGTCATGTGTGGGTGCCGTCGCGCGACCCGAAGCAGGTGCCCATGTGCGGCAAGTGCAAGGAGATCTACGAGACCTACCGCATGTTCAACGAGGGTCTGAACGAAACCCCGAACGAATGACGAAGCGGTTCCGTCCGGCGGTGCGCGGTCTCGTCATCGACGAGGACGACCATGTGCTGATGGTGCGGCTGGTCTTCCCCGAGGGTGCGTTCTGGGTGCTGCCCGGTGGCGGTATCGACGAGGGCGAGGATGTCCTCGATGCATTGCGCCGCGAACTGCGCGAGGAGACGGGACTCGACGAACCAGTGATCGGCGGGCACGTCTGGAACCGCCTGCACGAGTTCCGCCTCGTCGACACGGCCGGCGTCGAGTGGCACGGCCAGCGCGAGTCGGTCTTCCTGGTGCGCACGGAACGTTTCGACATTGCACCTTTAATGAGCACGGAGGAACTGCGCGCCGAGAACCTGCACGAGCACCGCTGGTGGTCGCTCGACGAGATCTACGGCTACTCGGGCGACGACGTGTTCGCACCGCGCGACATCCACGTGCACGTGCGCGCGGTGCTGGAGAACGGCATCCCGGCGGTTCCGTTCGAGATCCACCAGGTGACCTGACGGTTAGGTATTGCGCCGGCGAAGTTCGCCTCGTCGCAACGACATCCACTGCGCCACTGCCGTCGGTTCGACCGGAAGCAAGTGACCGACCTGGAGGTATCCGACGATCCACACCAGCCCGACCATGGCCTCGCGCTCGGACTCGGCGGGGGTCAGGTTGAACTCCCTGCGCATCTGCTCGGCGTACACGTTGACCACCACACTCGCCAGGGTCCGGAGCTCCGGGTGCAGCACATCGTCCCCTGCGAGATGGACGTAAACGGCGAAAGCCTGCTCCACGGGACGGTCGACTCTTCCGTCACCGCCCGGCACGAAGACGTCGGAACTGATCATCGACTTCATTCGCACGGCGAGAAGGTCCTCGATGACGGCCAGCAGCAGGTGATGCAGGCCCCCGAAGAACCTGCTCACATACATTTTGTCGACACCCGCTGCCTCGGTGACGGCCCGCGCGGTGATGCGCGCCACGGGGACCCCCTCGTCGAGGAGTCTCTCGACCGAATCAATCAACAACCGTTTGGTCTCCTCGGCTGACCTGTAGGTCGTACCGGTTGCCGGACCCGGTTTCTTCCTGCGCCCGGTCAACAGCCCGACCTTCCGCCATGGGCGGGGGCGCATGTGCGCATGTCGAAGCGGCAGATTATTGCGTACTTCACAGGGTGATGATGAAGATGTCCTGGCCGCCCAAGGTCGACAGCGTGAAGTTGCCGGCGGACAGATTCGTGGACGAGAACTGACCACCGAGCACCAATGCGCCATCGGGGAGAGTCTCGATGTCGAATGGGTCCTCGATGACCGACCACCCGCAATAACACGACTTCCCGATCCGTGTCGCCGACACCCATGCACCGGAAGACGTGAGTTCCAGAATCGCGATGTCGCGCGGTGCGTCGGTCCCGGTCAGTGTGACCGTGCCGTACGTCGGCGTTCCACCCTGTTGGTAGAAAGCCGCCACAACGATTGTCCCGTTCGGGCGTATGGTCACAGCCGAGACGCCGTCGTAATAATTGTGCGCACCCCCGGTACTGATCCATGTCCACCCGCCGGTGGAGGACATCCTTGCGACGTAGATTCCCGAATCCGCCATCGTGGTGCCGCCGAAGTTCATTCCTGCGCCGTAGTTACCGACGAGAATGATGGACCCGTCAGATTGCACACGGAACCCCTTGATGAATCCCCTCACCCAGTTCGGCGAAGTCACCGTCGTCTGCCACTGCCAGACGCCTGCGGACGAGATCTTCGCGACCAGGGCGTTCGCCTGGCCCTCGCTGTACACGTAGTCGGACCAGATGTTCGATCCGAACAGACCGCATGTTCCGTACAGGAACACATCTCCACTGAATCCGGTCTCGAGCCGTGCATCCTCGCACGAAGCAACGAGTGGCGTAACCCAACCCCAGGCACCGGCAGGAGAAATACGGGCCACAAAACCACGGGCCGTCGTATCACTCAGTGTTGTACTACCGATGTTGATGGGCGCGTACGCGAACTTGCCGGTCACGTAAACACTTCCATCGGCGGATGCAGCCAGTCCCATTGGCATTGTGTTGTAGGCGCAACCACCCGACTTGACGGCCCATTGCCATTCACGGTTGATTGTCATCTTCGCGACGAACATCTCTCCCGTCGCGCACGAAGTCGACAACGTCGTTGACCCGAGCGTGAGAGTTCCGGCGAACCGTCCGGTCAGGACAATCGAGTCATCAGGGCCGACATCGCCGATCAGGGCCCCGACCTCACCGCCGGCAGTGCCAGACGGATACCATCCAATCGAGCTGGACCCGTGGTCAAAATTCTGTGCCCACATCCACGATCCCGTCTTGGAGAGACGCGCGATGTACGACTGTGGATCGGCACCGCCCGACAGGGTCGTGGAACCGAATGTCGAGGACCCGACATGGGTTCCGAGGACGATCATCGAGCCGTCGGACAGCGGGAGAAGGTTGCTGGCCGTGTCCGCCTGTACTCCGCCGGCGGTGGCTGCGAATGACGCCGGCGGCACCGTCGTCGTCGTCGTCGTCGTTGTTGTCGTCGTGGTTGTCGTCGTGGTTGTGGAGGTCGTTGTAGTGGTCGTCGGGACCGTCGTAGTCGTTGTCGTTGTTGTGGTCGTCGTTGTCGTTGTTGTGGTCGTCGTTGTCGTTGTCGGAACCGTGGTCGCGACGGTCACCGGTGTGACCACCGGTTTCTGGGGTGTCGCGACCGTTGTGGTCGTGGTCGGCATCGTGGTGGTCGGTGACACCGTCGTCGTTGTGGGGTTGGTCGTCGGAGCGACCGACGGCGGCACCGTGGTGACTGCGCTCTCGGGAACCTTGTACGAGGGGTCCACCCTGTACTTCGGGTTCTTGAGGTCGCGATCTGCCGGTGGCGGGAGCTCGGGATTGGCCCGGCTTGCCAACTGTTCGGGCAGTTCGGCCACCACCGAGGTCAGATTCAGGGTCTCATTCGATGTTGTGCGCGTGCGCGTCCCGTCTGCGGAGATGTCGAGCTTCTCCACCTGGCCGCCCGCGGTCGCCTGCAGCACGACCAGGCCACCACCCTGCGGGTCAACCTCCGCACGGAGAGTCGGTCGTGTCTCGTCGACCGTCTGCTGCACGATCTCACCGGAGGCAAGCGTCACCGCGACGTTCAGGGAGTCACCTTGTGCCGACAGACTGCTCGCCGACCCCGAGGCAGTTGCAACGAGGTTGCCGGATGCGAGAGTGAGAGACACTGCTGGGTCGGTGGTGCTCACGGACTCCTCAGTGAGCACCACCTGTGCACCCGAAGGTCCTGATGACTGGACACGCGCGATCCCCGACGGCATCAGCGCAAAAATGCTCGCCGTTCCCGGAAACTTGAGACGTGACGGGGTCTCGACACCGGAAGCCTTCGAACGCGCGTGAATGCTCACCACGTAGTCATAGACGCCGCGCCGGGCACCACCCTTCACCTTCGCAACCTGTGAGCCATCGGGGCTGCTCTCGCTCGTGGCCGACAGGGTCGAATCACCAGTCGTGATGCTCCAGTCGGGGTTGTCGGTTCGGATGACGAGAGTGGTGTTCTTCACCGTGGTGCCGCTGCCGCAGAACGGGCACGTGGCCTTGTCGAATGAAGCAGAGGACAGGTCCATGTCGCCGGTGCCGCCGGTCCACATGTTTTGGTCATTGGTGGGATCGTCACCACTAAAGGAGAACTTCCACGTGTCCTTCTTCAGGTCAATGTCCACGTACCTGTTCCTGCCCGGCCAGTTCGAGTCGTACACCATCACACGCGCCGTGTCGTTCGCCGGGTACTCGATGGCGAACGGCGTCACCGCGTGCCCACCCTCGGGGCTGTAGAGGCCAAGGATCTTGTCGGTCTTGCCTGCGGCGAATGACTTCGCCATTTCCGCGACCTTGTCCTTGAGGGAAAGCTCCAACGATGCCGTGGCCTCCTGCTGCACCTCGGGCAGGAACTGCGTTGCGAATGCGCGCGTCACTGTGCGCACGGTTTCCTTCTCCGGAGTGAGTTGCGCCGTCGGGGGGCTTGCCGCTGCATTGAATCTTTGCGCAGCGATGATCGCCAGACCCTGGCAGTGGCCTGATGCCCGCGACTGGTTCACCATCTGGGCCCACGACGCGGCCTCGGCCGTGAGGGTGCACGGTGACGTCGTGCCGTTGACGCAGACTCCCGGGTCCGAGCCGAACATCGACACGAGATCGTCCCCATCAAAGTTGATGTCGGGGAATGCCGATGACGGGAAATTCGCAAAGGACCAACCATGCTCGGCCGGCTGGAGGCCGGTGGCGACGGGACTTGCATTGACCTTTGCCGCCGAGCACCCGGGGAGCACCCACGACAGCACCGCAACGGCGACGACCAGCCACTTTTCCGGACGCTTGACAGAGGTCATTCCATGATGTTATACAGGGTATTACTTATGAAGTTCACCTCATCGCCCCGATGTTCCGTGATCATTCGTGCGGCGGGTGTGGCTGCTGCTCTTGCCCTGTTGGGCTCCTGCGGCGGCGGCAGTTCGGAGGAAAAGTCCCCCGCGACCACGACAACCTCTGTGGCACCCAGGGCCAAGAACGCAGCCCTCAACTGGAGCGTCCAAACCCCAAGTGGTGTTGTTCGACCGGGACAGGTGACCCCCGATGGTGCGTCCATCCGACCGGTACGTAGCTGACGACGCGGGCAGCCACCAGGTGAACTAGCGGAAGTCGCGGCTCGGCACCGTTGCCGGTGCGAACAACGGCGACAGCGACTCGGCCACCACGTTCACCACGCCGTCGGCACACTCCACACGGCCGCGCACCAGCAACGCCGTTGCGTCACGCGCGACGGCACGGTGCCTGGCCCAGCACCCCTTCGAGCACACCACGTTGATGAGACCCGTCTCGTCCTCGAGGCTGATGAACGTGGCACCGCGCGCGGTCATGGGCCGTTGGCGGTGCGTGACGACACCGGCCACCAGCACGCGGTCACGGTGCGGCACGGCGGTGAGTTGTTCCGCAGTCAGCACACCCTTGGCATCCAGTTGCTCACGCAGGAACACCGTGGGGTGGCCGTCCGGGGAGATGCCGGTGGCCCACAGGTCCGCAATCGCTTCCTCCACAGGCTCCATGCCCGGCAGCATCGGCGTGGACTGCACGCCCGTGATGCCCTGCAGTGTCATGGCACCGCCGATGTGCGCACCCGCCTCCCACAGTGCGTCACGCCGTGCGTCGCCGAAGGATTCGCCGAACGCCCCGGCCGTGGCGAGCGCCTCGATCTGCTTGCGCGACAGTTGCGGCACCCGACGGCCGAGATCCTCCATGGACGCGTACGGGCGGCCCTCCGCGATCGTGCGCGCGAGTTCGGCGCCGATGCCGCGCACCGAACCGATGCCGAGACGCACCGCGTGGCCGCTGACGGAATCCGCGCACGGCTCGAGCGTTGCGGTGTCGGCCGATGCATTGATGTCGGGCGTGTGCACCACCACCCCGTGGCGCCGCGCATCACGCACCAGCGTGTGCGGAGACCAGAACCCCATGGGCTGGGCGTTCAGCAACGACGCGCAGAACACCGCGGGTTCGTGCAGCTTGATCCACGACGACGAGTACACGAGGTACGCGAAGCTCACCGAGTGGCTCTCGGGGA
>JBEGQK010000222.1:0-10876 GCA_041180985.1 Actinomycetota bacterium | reverse complement strand
GCGCGGACCGGAACCCTGGATGTCGACGACGCGCGCGACGGCAACCTTCTTGCCGTCCGCCCGCCAGCGGTCGATGTCATCGAGAAGATCACGCATGGTTGATCACTTTCGTCAGGTGTTCCAGTGCGTCGAGGCTGTGCCCCTCGACGAACTCGTCCACGAATGGTAGGGCTGCGGCCATGCCGCGGGCGAGGGGCGCGTACCCCGGGGTGACTTTCAGCGGGTTGACCCACACCACCCTGAACGACACGCGCTGCAGGCGCTGCATCTCGTCGGCGAGCACCCGCGGTTCCCCGCGGTCCCAACCGTCGCTCAGGATCACCACGATGGAGCCCCGGGCCATCCCGCGCACGCCCCATTCGTCGTTGAACAGCCGCAATGTCTCGCCGAGGCGCGTGCCGCCGCTCCAGTCGGCCACGCGTGTGCCGGCGAGGCGCAGTGCCTTGTCCGGGTCCTTCGAGGTGAGTTCCCTGGTGATGCGGGTGAGGCGCGTGCCGAGCGTAAACGCCTCCACCCTCTGGCGACCCGCCACGCCGGCGTGCACGAAGCGCACGAGGGCACGCGCGTACGGTTCCATGGAGCCGCTCACGTCGAGAAGGAAGACGATCCTGCGTGAGCGTTCGCCGTGCCGCGTCCAGCGACGGCGCACCGGCTCTCCCTGCGCGGCGAGCGACGCGCGGACCGTGCGGCGCATGTCGGGTCGCGTGCCCTTGCGGGAGGCCACCCAGCGCAGAGATTCGCGCGGCGTCCCGGCGACGCGGAGTTGTTCCATCCACTTCTGTGCGGCGCGCATCTCCTCGTCGGTGTAGTCGGAGAAGTCCTTCTCGCGGAGTGTCTCGACACCGCTGAAGCGGAGGGTGATGGTGGGGTCGTCGCTCGCGTCGGCGGAACCGCCGGATGACCCCTCCTCCTCGGTGTCCATTGCGATGGTGATGCGCAGTTCCTCGGTGTCGATCCAGTCCGGGGCTTCCCGGTGGTCCCAGAACACCGCGAACGCGCGGTCGAAGACGGGGATGTCCTCGGGGTTGCGGGCGAGGGTGCACCGCGCCGCCCAGTAGACCGACTCGCGGATGTCCATCCCGACGAGCGAGAGCGCGTCGACGAACGTGAGAACGGAGTCGAGCGGCGCGGCGATGTCCACGCCGCGCAGCACGCGTGCGAATGCAACGGCCATCTTCTCCGCGCCGGGGTCAGCGGTGATGACGTCGGGCATTCGTCGTTCCCGCGTCAGCCGCGCAGCGAACCGCGCTCGAGGGCGGCGCTCACGATGGCGTCGAGCCCGTTCTCCTGCACCCGTCCCTGGTCCTCGCGGTACTTCAGCACGGTGCCGAGGGTCTGTGCGACGACGGCCTCGTCGAAAGTCGTCGTTCCGAGCCGTGCGAGTGCCGTGGCCCAGTCGATGGTCTCCGCCACGCCCGGTGGCTTGTAGAGGTTGAGACCGCGCAGTGCCTCGACGGCCGCGGCCACCTGGTGCGTCAGTTCCTCCGTCGCGTCGGGCACGCGCATCGAGACGATCTCGACCTCGCGCTCGAACGTGGGGTGCTCCACCCAGTGGTAGAGGCAACGACGCTTGAGTGCGTCGTGCACGTCGCGCGTGCGGTTCGACGTGAGGATCACGATCGGCGGGGTGGCGGCGCGGAACGTGCCGAGCTCGGGGATGGTCACCTGGTAGTCGCTCAGGACCTCCAGCAGGTACGCCTCGAACTCGTCGTCGGCGCGGTCGATCTCGTCGATGAGGAGAACGGGCCGGGTGGGGCCGTGCTGGTCGATTGCGCGCAGCAGCGCGCGCTTCAGCAGGAACTTCTCGCTGTAGAGCTGGTTCTCCAGTTCGGCAGTGCCGGTGCGACCGGCCTCGCCGGACGCCTCGGCGGCGCGCAGGTGCAGCAACTGGCGCGAGTAGTCCCAGTCGTACACCGCCTGTGACGCGTCGATGCCCTCGTAGCACTGCAGGCGGATGAGCTCTGCACCCTGCCACCGCGCGATGGTCTTTGCCAGTTCCGTCTTGCCGACGCCGGCTTCGCCCTCGAGGAACAACGGCCGGCGCAGTGTGATGGCGAGGAACACCGCGGTGACGAGACCCTCGTCGGCGAGGTACCCGTGCTCTGCGAGTCCGGCGCGGACGTCAGCGGTGGTGGACGGGTCGATCGGCACGTCCCAAGCGTACGGGCGGGCGGTGGTGACACCCACAGCCAGCCCGGCCCGAATCCCGCCGTTGTACGGTGGACGAATGGATCTCGGTCTGAGCGGTCGCACCGCGGCAGTCGCAGCAGGCACCGCGGGCCTGGGGTTGGGAACGGCAAAGGCCCTCGCGGCGGAGGGCGTGCGGGTGGTCGTGTGCGGACGGGACGAACAGCGGCTCGCATCGGCGCTCGCCGAGATTGGTCACGGTGCGCAGGGTTTCGTGTGTGACGTGTCGGATGCCGAGGGCGGCCGCGCGTTCGTGGAGACCGCGATCAGGATGCTCGGGTCCGTCGACATCCTCGTCGCGAACGGCGGCGGCCCGCCGCCCGGCACGTTCGCTTCGACGCCCGAGAGCGAGTACCTGCCCGCTCTCCAGAAGAACCTTCTCTCGATCGTGGCGATGTGCGGCGTGGCCATCCCGCCGATGCGCGAGCGCGGGTGGGGCCGCGTCGTCGCGATCACGTCCGTGTCGGTGCGCCAGCCGATGCCGAACATCATCCTCTCCAACACGGCGCGCGCCGGCGTCACGGCGTACCTGAAGACGGTGGCGCGCGAGGTTGCCGCCGACGGCGTCACCGTGAACACCATCCAGCCCGGCACGCACGACACCGACCGCATCCGCCAGATCTACGGCGCGAACATCGACGCGGCCAAGTCCGGTCAGCCGAGTGGCACGGTCGGTGACGCCGACGACTTCGGCGCCATCGCCGCGTTCATGTGCAGCGACCAGGCCAAGTTCATGACCGGTACCCACATCAACGTGGACGGCGGTTCGTTCGCCGGCCTCATGTGACACACACCAACAGGAGACACCCATGTTCACCCACGTCGTCACGTTCACATGGAACGAAGGCGTCCCTGCGGGACACGCGGAGACAGCGCAGAAGCACCTGTACGAGTACGCGAAGACCCTGAAGGGCTGCATCTCCTACACGTGCGGGCCCGACGCCGGAATCAACGAGGGCAACGCGGATTTCGCGGTGGTGTCGGTGTTCGAGGACGAGGCCGCGTGGCACGCCTACGACACGGCGGACGAGCACAACCGCATCCGCGCCGAGATCTTCAGGCCGTGGGTGTCCGTTCGCTCTGCCGCGCAGATCCGCGGCTGAACAGCGACGGCGGGCTCTCGAGCCCCTTCTTCTTCTCCCACCACTCGGCGATGTGCCATGCGGCGAGGACGAGGACCCAGCCGGCAAGCGCGTCCACGAAGTAGTGCTCGCCGAAGTACACGAGCGTCACGGCCATCACGACGGGGAAGAGCAGGAAAGGCGCGCGCTTGCGCCACGGCAGGTTCCTCGTGGCCCACAGCGTGATCAACAGCGCACAGCCCGAGTGCAGTGACGGCATTGCAGCGACCGAGTTCATGACCGCCGCACCACGGTCGAGGGTCTTCGAGATCGTCTTGAGGTGCAGTTCCCACCAACCGCGACCCGTGATGCGCGCCACCGGCTGCGAGTAGCCGGCCTTCGCGGCCATCCACGGCGGCGCGGCAGGGAACACCACGAAGCAGGCAACGGCGATGTAGAGGGTGAGACCGAACCGGCGCAGGTACTGCAACCACGCCGTCCGGTCGCGCACACGGAGGTACGCGAGGGGCACGACGGGGAGCACGAAATGTGTCATGTAGACGATCGACCCGACGACGTCGTACCACCGCACGTCGGTTTTCAGGAAGTGCCACTGCATGACGACGTTCGGGTCACGCCCGAGGAAGATGAACCTGTCGATCCTCGCGAGCCAGGTGTAGTTCACCGGTCGTCCCAGCTGGTCGGCCATGCCTCGGCTGTAGTCGTAGGCGATGTAGACGGCCACCAGGGCGAACCAGTCGCGGGCGGTCTGCTTCACGTCGGCCACGGGACGGCCGACGGTGCCGAGACCGAACGCCACCGCCATCCACGTGAGAACGAGGAGACGGTCGATGGGGATGCCCCACACGAAGATGCTCCAGACGAGCGCCACCGAGTAGGCAATGAGGAGTGCCCGACGGACGTCGGCCCATCTGCCTTCGCCTGTTGTCAGCACGTCATCGGACACGGATGACGAGGTTATGTGATGGTCACCGCCCCTGCGGCGCCACCCGGACGGGCTACTTGGTGGACTGCTCGAGCGCGCGGCGCACGAGGACCTTCGCGAGGTGCTCGCGGTACTCGCTGCTCGCGTTGTTGTCCGACTGAGGCTCTGCCTCTGCAGCGGCGAGCGCCGCCGCGTCGGCGATGGACGCACCGCTGCCGATTGCCGACGCCACGCTCGTGGCCAGAATCGGAACAGAACCCATGTTGACGAGCCCGACGCCGGCCTCGTTGCCGCGGCGCCATGCCGCGACGCCGACAATCGCCCAGTCCTGGGCGCGACGGTTGAACTTCTGGAAAGACCAGCCGGCACCGTTCATCTTCGGCACGCGGATCTCGGTCAGCATCTCGTCGGGTGCGAGCGCGGACTCGAGGAAGCCCTTGTAGAAGTCGGTCGCGGCGATCTCGCGGGTGCCATTCGGGCCCTGCGCCACGTACGTGGCGCCGAGTGCGAGCGTGGTGGCGGGCAGGTCGGAGGCCGAGTCGCTGTGCGCGATCGAGCCGCCGATGGTGCCGCGGTGGCGCACCTGCGGGTCGCCGACGTGCGATGCGGCGTGCGCAAGCAACGGAACGTGCTGCTTCAGCAGCGCGCTGTGCTCCACGTCGTGGTGACGGGTGAGTGCGCCGATGGCGATGTGGTTGCCTTCCTCGCGGATGTAGCTGAGGTCGGAGATCCGGGCGATGTCGACGAGGACGGTCGGCTGGGCGAGGCGCAGCTTCATGAGCGGCAGCAGCGAGTGGCCGCCGGCGAGGAACTTGGCGTCGTCGCCGTACTCGCCGACGAGGGCGATTGCCTCTGCCGCCGAGGAGGCGCGCTTGTAATCGAAGGGTGCGGGCATCATGACGGGTTCCTCACTTCTTCGCCGCGGCGAGCACGGACTTGACGATGTTGTGGTAGCCGGTGCAACGGCAGAGGTTGCCCTCGAGACCGATGCGCACGTCTTCCTCGGTCGGGTTCGGGTTCTCGTCGAGCAGGCTGATGGCCGCCATGACCATGCCCGGCGTGCAGTAACCGCACTGAAGGCCGTGGTTCTGCATGAACGACTCCTGCATCGGGTGCATGGTGTCGCCCTTGGCGAGTCCCTCGATGGTGGTGACATTCGCACCGTCGGCCTGGACGGCCAGCATGGTGCAGCTCTTCACAGACTCACCGTTCACGTGGATGGTGCAGGCACCGCAGCTGGACGTGTCGCAGCCGATGTTGGTGCCGGTGAGACCCAGGTGCTCACGGACGTACTGGACGAGCAGCGTGCGCGGCTCCACGTCGTTCTCGCGGGCGACGCCGTTCACTGTCATTGAAACTTTCATGTTCTGTCTTTCCTGTTCGTCTCGTCCTGGTTACTTCTGTGCCGCTGCGATGGCCGCCCACACGCGCTGGGGCGTGCAGGGCATCTCAATGTGGCGGACACCGAGATGCGACACCGCGTCGACGACCGCCGACTGCAGTGCCGGGGTGGAACCGATGGTCCCGGATTCGCCGATTCCCTTCGCGCCGATCAGGTTGACCGGCGTCGGGGTCTCCATGTGAACCACGGTCACGCTCGGCAGCTCCGCCGCCGAGATGAACGCGTAGTCGGCGAGGTTCGACGTGATGGGGTTGCCGTCGGCGTCGTAACAGACCTCCTCAAGGAGTGCCTGCGCCGCGCCCTGCGCGACACCGCCATGAATCTGGCCCTCGAGCAGCATCGGGTTCAGCACGCGGCCCGCGTCGTCGCACGCGGTGTGCGCGATGTGAGTGACCTTGCCGGTTTCGGTGTCCACCTCGACGACAGCGACGTGCGCACCGAAGGGGAACGTCGCGCTCGGCACGCCGATGAACTCGTCGTGGCTGAGGCCGCCACTCTGCTTCTCGGCGACCGCGAGGTCCGCCCATGACTTGGTGACGGCCGGTGTGCCAGCGACGTGGAAGACGGCGCGGTCAGTGTCGAGCACGACGTCCGCCTCGTTCGCCTCGAGCAGGCGGGCAGCAACTGCCTTTGCCTTCTCGACCAGGGTCCCCGCCACGGAGAAGACGGCGTTGCCGCCCTGCTGCAGCGAGCGCGAGCCCATGGTGCCCGAGCCGACGGGGGTGAGGTCGGTGTCGCCCCACACGAGGTCGATCCTGTCGACCGGGATGCCGGTCTTCTCGCTGGCGAGCATGGCCCACGACGTGGCGTGGCCCTGGCCGTGCGGGGAGGTGCCGGTGTAGATGAGGGCACGACCATCGTCGAGGATCTCGATCTTTGCCTGCTCGCCGTTGCCGACGCCGCCGGTGATCTCCACGTACACGCTGACGCCGATGCCGATCTGCTTCGCACCGCCCGCAGCGCGGAGCGTCGCCTGCTTCTTGCGCCAGCCGGCGTAATCGGCGGCCTCGAGAGCACGGTTCAGCGACTCCTCGTAGTTGCCCACGTCGTACGTCTGGCCGACGACCGTGGTGTGCGGCTCCATGAACTTCGGGATGAGGTTCTTGCGGCGCACCTCGGCGGCGTCCATGCCGAGCTCGTACGCGAACAGGTCCATTGCGCGCTCGATTGCCGCGGTGGCCTCTGGACGACCGGCGCCGCGGTACGCGACCGTGGGGGTCGTGTTCGTGACGACCGACGTGGTGCGGCACTCGATGTTCGGGATGGCGTACACGCCCGACGACATCGGGCGCGTCATGAACGGCGCGAGGATCGTGCCCATGTCGACCCATGCACCGGAATCCTGGAAGGCGTGCAGCTGGTAGTGCGTGACCTTGCCGTCCTTGGTGCCGCCGATGACAACCTGCTGCAACTGTGCGCGGCCGTGACCGAGAGCAACCATCGACTCGCTGCGCGACTCGCGCCAGCGCAGCGGCTTGTTGACCTTCTTCGAGAGCACGCCGAGGAGGATCTCCTCCGGGTACGCACCGATCTTCGCGCCGAAACCGCCACCCACGTCGGGGGTGAGGATGCGCACCTGTGACGGGTCGACTCCGTTCGTGGCGGCGACGGGTGCGAGCGCGCCCTGGGCGTGCTGCGTGGAGATCCACTGGTACAGCCGGCCATCCACCCACGCGACGGCGCTTCCTCGCACCTCGAGCGGGCACGGGGCCACGCGCTGGTTCATGAAGGTGCCGCGCGCGACGACCTCGCAGTCCTTGAAGAAGTCGTCACCCGTGTTCTCGGGAAGGCCGAGCGCCGTGGTGTCGAACACGACGTTGCTCCCGCAGGCGTCGTAGAGGAGAGTGGCACCCGGTGCCATTGCCTGCATCATGTCGGTGTATGCGGGCAGCACGTCGTAGTCGGCGTACACCAGTTCCGCTGCGTCCTCGCCCTGCTCGCGTGTCTCGCTGATGATGGCCGCAATCGGCTCACCGACGTAGCGCACCTTGTCGCTCGCGAGGAGCGTGCGCGTTGCTGCGGGGTTGAACGACGACGGAGCCGGCTGCAGCCCGAGGTCCGCGGCGGTGTAGATGGCGACGACACCGGGCATGCCGATCGCGTCGGAGACATCGATCGAGTTGATGGTGCCGTGGGCAACGGTGCTGCGCGCGTACGTGACGTGCAGCGCGCCCTTCAGCAACGGCTCGTCGAGCAGGTCGTCGACGTACTTGCCGCCGCTGGTCAGGAACTTCGGATCTTCCTTACGAAGAACGCGCTCGCCGAGAATGCTTCCGCCCATGTTTCCCCCATGTGGTGAGACTGTTCCCCGAGACTACTCACGACCCGTCACGGCACCCAAGGGGCGGGTCGGCCATGATCGGCTGGTCGCGCGGCGGCGTGCCGTCAGGGCGCGAGCGGGGCGAGCGGGGCGTTGTTCGCCTGCGCGATGCTCTGGCGCACCGCGACGATCCCCGACACCAGGGTGTAGGGCCACTGGTTGGGGAGTTCCTTCGGCAGTTCGCCGTTCGGCAGCAGCCTGATGCGTGCCTCTCCGGGGAACACGTAGCCCAGCTGGTCGCGGGCGGCGGCCCGGACACCCTCAGGCGTCTGCAGCGTGTTCACCTCGGTCTGGAGGGCCTCGTTCGTGTCGGCAAGTGCGTCGAACTCGGCTTTCTTCGCGTTCAGGACGTTGTTCTGGATGACCCAGTCCCTGACCGGAACGGTGAAGACTGCAAGGAGGAACCCGGCCATGGCCCCCGCGGTGACGAGCCGACGGAGGCGACGGTTGCGGAAGACACTGCTCTTCACGACAGTCGTGACGATGCGGGTGAGACGGCTGTCCCGGGTCGTGGCTCGACGCGTCGACGCGGACGTTTTCTTCGTCTTCGCGGAGGTCGTGCGGGCGGTCACCGCTCCATTGTGCCGTGCTGACGTGGTTATCCACAGGCACCACGAACATCTGTTCGTGGTTCCGTGCGTCAGCCGAGAGGGGCGAGTGCGTCGCGACCGCGGTAGCGGGCCGCGTCGCCGAGCATCTCCTCGATGCGCAGCAACTGGTTGTACTTCGCGACTCTGTCGCTTCGCGCCGGGGCACCGGTCTTGATCTGGCCGCAGTTCGTGGCGACCGCCAGGTCGGCGATGGTGGCGTCCTCGGTCTCGCCCGAGCGGTGGCTCATCACGCTGGTGTAGGCGTGGCGGGTGGCGAGCTCGACGGTGTCGAGGGTCTCGCTGAGCGTCCCGATCTGGTTCACCTTCACGAGAACGCTGTTCGCGATCTTCCGGTCGATGCCCATCTGCAGGCGGCGGGCGTTCGTGACGAACAGGTCGTCGCCGACAAGCTGCACCTTGGACCCGACAGCGTCGGTGAGTTCCTTCCAGCCGTCCCAGTCGTCCTCTGCCATGCCGTCCTCGATGGAGACGATGGGATAGCGGTCGACGATCGAGGCCCACCAGGCGACCATCTCACTGCGCGACAGCACCTTGTCCTCGCCCGTGAGGTGGTACGCGCCGTCCTTGTGGAGCTCGCTCATGGCGGGGTCGAGAGCAATCGCGATGTCGGTGCCGGGGGCGAAGCCCGCGCGCTCGATCGCCTCGACCAGCACGGCGATGGCCGACTCGTTGCTCTCGAGGTTCGGGGCGAAACCACCCTCGTCGCCGACTGCGGTGGCGAGGCCACGGTCGTGGAGCACCTTCTTCAATGTGTGGTACGTCTCGACGCCCCAGCGCAGTGCCTCGCGGAAGCTCGCCGCGCCGACCGGCATGATCATGAACTCCTGCAGGTCGACGTTGTTGTCGGCATGCGCGCCGCCGTTGATCACGTTCATCATGGGGACGGGCAGGACGTGGGCGTGCGGGCCACCGACGTAGCGGAAGAGCGGGAGTTCGAGCTCGGCCGCGGCCGCATGGGCCACGGCGAGACTGGTGCCGAGCATGGCGTTCGCACCGAGACGGGCCTTGTTCTCGGTTCCGTCGAGATGGATGAGGGTCGAGTCGAGAGCGCGCTGGTCGGTGGCGTCCATGCCGATGATCGACTGGGCGATGACGGTGTTCACGTTGGCGACCGCCTTCTCGACACCCTTCCCGAGGAAGCGCGAACCGCCGTCGCGCAGTTCCACGGCCTCGTGCTCACCGGTGGAGGCGCCGGACGGCACGATGGCACGGCCGGTGGCGCCGCTGTCGAGGACGATCTCGACCTCGACTGTGGGGTTGCCGCGGGAATCAAGTACCTCGCGACCGGTGACCTCGACGATTTCGCTCATGGAGCAAACGCTAGTGAGTCGACCCCTTCTTCACCACTTCCCACAGTTCGTCCAGTTCGTTGAGGGTCATCCCGGCGAGTTCCCGGCCCTTCTGCCGCGCGAGCTCCTCGACCGACTCGACGCGCGCGCGGAACTTGCGCACCGCCGACCGCAGTGCGGACTCCGCGTCGACATCTAGATGGCGGGCGACGTTCACCACGGAGAAGAGGAGATCGCCGATCTCGGTGGCGACTGCCTCCGGGTCGATGTTGTCGAGCGCGGCACGAACCTCTGCCGCCTCCTCTGCGATCTTGTCGAGCGCGCCGTGCGGGTCGGGCCAGTCGAAGCCCTGCTTCGACGCCCGCTGCTGGCTCTTGTGCGCGTACTGCAGCGACGGCGCGGACTCGGCGAGCCCGTCGAAGATGCCGGTGCGCTCCGGCTTCTCCGACTTCTTGATCGCGTCCCAGTTCGACTCGACGTCAGCCGACGATTCCACGTTCACGTCCCCAAACACGTGCGGATGGCGCGACACGAGCTTGTCGTGCACCCGCGTCAGCACGTCGGCCATCGTGAAGCGCCCCTGCTCCTCGGCGATCGCCGCGTGGAACTCCACCTGGTACAGGAGGTCACCGAGTTCCTCGATGAAGTCGTCGTCGGTCTTCGGGTCGTCGGGGTCGAGAGCCTCGATCGCGTCGACCACCTCGTACGTCTCCTCGAGCAGGTAGCGCACGAGTGACTGGTGCGTCTGCTCGATGTCCCACGGGCACTTGGCGCGCAGCGTGCGGGCGAGTTCGTGGAAGCGCACCATCTCGGCGGCGACCGGGGTGGCGAGCGCGGGGATCCACAGTGACGTCAGATGGTCCGCCTCGATCGTGTGGTCCATCCGCGACCACGTCGTGTGCACGACCTGCTCGTCGGGCAGACCGATGTGGTGAAGCAGCACGACGGGGGAGTCGTCAACGGGATCCTCCACGCAGAGCTTGATGTCGGAGAGCACCCAGTTCGCGTGCGTGTGCGCGACGAGCATCGGCCCGGTCTCTCCCGCGGCCGCGGTGGCGAA
>JBEGQK010000221.1:0-5172 GCA_041180985.1 Actinomycetota bacterium | reverse complement strand
GGTGCAATCGACGCAGCCAGCATCCTGAAGCCGATGCTCGCGCGCGGCGAACTGCAGACCATCGGTGCCACCACCACCGACGAGTACCGCAAGCACCTCGAGAAGGACCCCGCACTCGAGCGTCGCTTCCAGCCGGTCAAGGTGGAGGAGCCCACGGTGGCCCACACCATCGAGATCCTGAAGGGCGTGCGCGACAAGTACGAGTCGCACCACCGCGTCACGATCACCGACCAGGCCATCGTCGCCGCTGCGAACCTCGCAGACCGCTACATCAGCGACCGTCACCTGCCGGACAAGGCCATCGACCTCATCGACGAGGCAGGTTCGCGCCTGCGCATCAAGCGCATGCAGACACCGCCGGACCTGAAGGAACTCGAGGGCAAGATCACCGAGGTCCAGGAAGCCAAGAAGAAGGCCGTCGAGGAGCAGCGCTTCGAAGAGGCCGGACGCCTGCGCGACCAGGAACGCCAGTTGCTCGAGGAGAAGTCGCAGAAGGAAGCCGACATCAAGGCCCAGGGCATCGATCTGTTCGACGAGGTCGACGAGGAAGCCATCGCCGAGGTGCTCAGCATCTGGACGGGCATCCCGGTGTACAAGCTCACCGAGGAAGAAACGCAGAAGCTCCTCAACATGGAGACCGAACTGCGCAAGCGCTACATCGGTCAGGAGGACGCGGTCAAGGCCGTGTCGCAGAGCATCCGCCGCACGCGCGCCGGTCTGAAGGACCCGCGCCGCCCCAGCGGTTCGTTCATCTTCCTCGGACCCACCGGCGTCGGCAAGACCGAGCTCGCGAAGACACTCGCCGAGTTCCTCTTCGGCGACGAGCAGGCCCTCATCACGCTCGACATGTCCGAGTACATGGAGAAGCACACGGTCAGCCGCCTCGTCGGTTCGCCCCCCGGCTACGTCGGGTACGAAGAGGGCGGCCAGCTCACCGAGGCGGTGCGCCGCAAGCCGTTCTCCGTGGTTCTCTTCGACGAGATCGAGAAGGCCCACCCGGACGTGTTCAACACGCTGCTGCAGATCCTCGAGGAAGGCCGCCTGACAGACAGCCAGGGCCGCACCGTGGACTTCCGCAACACGGTCCTCATCATGACCTCGAACCTCGGCACGCAGGACCTGCGCAAGGCCAACGTCGGATTCAACAAGGCCGACGAAGCCATGTCGTACTCGCGCATGAAGGACAAGGTCACGGATGCACTGAAGGCGCACTTCCGTCCGGAGTTCCTGAACCGCGTGGACGACATCATCGTGTTCCACGAGCACGGCAAGGACGAGATCCTGCAGATGGTCGACCTCATGATGAAGCGCACCGCTTCCCAGCTGGAGAGCCAGGGCCTCGGCATCGAGCTCACCCAGGGCGCGAAGGAACTGCTCGCCGAGATCGGGTACGACCCGCAGCTCGGTGCTCGTCCGCTGCGCCGCGCCATCCAGCGCAACATCGAGGACGTGCTGTCGGAGAAGATCCTGTACAAGGAGTTCAACGCCGGCCAGATCATCGTGGTGGACACCGAGGACGACCCGGAGAACCAGGGCAAGAAGCGCTTCGCGTTCCGCGCGGTCGAGGGCTTCCAGGTTCCCGAGGGCACCGTTCTCGCAGAAACCACCGACGGCAACACCGCCACCGAGTGATCCCCCGCCGGCGTCACCACCGGGTCGCTCGCACCATCGCTGCGGCAGCAGCGTGCCTGCTGCTTGCTTCGTGCCGCGTCGACACGGTCACGTCACTGTCCGTGAAGGCGAACGGCTCGGGCACGGTGTCGGTCACGGTCACCGCCGATGCCGACGTCCACAAGGCCGCTCCCTCATTGAAGACCGATGTGCGCAATGACGACCTCACGGCGGCCGGCTGGAAGATGACCGGGCCGAAGGAAACGAAGGACGGTGGTCTCACGGTCACCTTCACCCACGGGTTCAACACACCGGCCGAGGCAACCACGCTTCTCGGCCAGGTGAACGGCACACGCGGTCCGCTCAAGGGACTTACCCTCCAGCGCAGCGGCAAGACGTCGAACAGCACGTTCACGCTCACCGGCAAGCTCGAGGTGAACGGCGGGCTGGAGGCCTTCGCCGACGATGCGGCACTCAAACTCCTCGGCGGTGCTCCGTACGCGAACCAGGTGAAGAACAGCGGACTCGACCTCGGCAAGGCAGTCGGCATCGACTTCACGGCGCAACTGCCCGGCAAGGTGGTCTCCACCACCGGCACCGCGAACGGATCGACCATCACGTGGCGCGTGCCGACGGACGGAACACCCACTGACGTGGCCACCACCACGAACAACGTGGACATCGCGTCGAACGTCGCCCGGTTCTTCAAGTGGATCGTTGCGTTCCTGCTGGTGGCGTGGATACTCGGCACCGTCGTGTTGCTCGGTCTCATCGCGTCCCGTCGGGGCCGGCGCACACCCCGCATCTAGGGTGACCGCGTGGCAAAGCTGAAGCTCATCCATCGCTGCACGGAGTGCGGTGCGTCGTTCCCCAAATGGTCGGGCAAGTGCCTCTCGTGCGGTGCGTGGAACTCGCTCGTGGAAGACGTTGAGGGCCCCGACGAATCAGCAATCACGCTCGCGGCCGGGCTCGCTCTCGTTCCCGCGGGTGTCGCCACCCCCATCGGAGATGTCGACGGCAGCATCGGTCACCCGAACTCCACCGACATCGGGGAACTTGACCGTGTCCTCGGTGGCGGCATCGTGCCGGGCTCGGTCACCCTCCTCGGTGGAGAGCCGGGCATCGGCAAGTCCACTCTCCTGCTGCAGTTGCTGGCCAACTGGAAGGGCAAGAGCCTCTACGTCACGGCGGAAGAGAGCGCACAGCAGGTGCGCACGCGTGCCGACCGCCTCGGTGCACTGAAGGACAACCTGTGGCTGCTCCCCGAGATGTCCCTTGCCCACATCGTGAAGGCCATCGACGACATCAACCCCGATCTCGTCGTCATCGACTCCATCCAGACCGTCGTCGACCCCGATCTCGCGAGCGCGCCGGGCTCGGTGGTGCAGGTGCGCGGATGTGCGCACCGCCTGGTGCAGGAGGCGAAGCGGCGCAACGTGCCCATCGTGCTCGTCGGACACGTCACCAAGGAAGGTGGACTTGCCGGTCCGCGCGTTCTCGAGCACGTCGTCGACACCGTCCTGTCGTTCGAGGGCGAGCGTCACCACGCACTGCGCATGATGCGCGCGGTGAAACACCGCTTCGGCCCCACCAACGAACTCGGTCTCTTCGAGATGACGGAGCAGGGGCTCATCGGCGTCCCGGATGCCAGCCAGTTGTTCCTCGCCGACCGCCGCACCGGTGTCGCGGGGTCGGTCGTGGTGCCCACCATCGAGGGCCAGCGCCCGCTGCTGGTGGAACTGCAGGCACTCACCAACCAGATCTCCTCCGGTGTGCCGGCTCGCCGCAGCGCACAGGGCGTCGACCAGGGCAGGCTCAGCATGCTGCTCGCCGTGCTGGAGCGTCGCGCGCGCATCAGTCTCGCCAACCACGAGGTGTACGCATCCGTCGTCGGCGGCGTGAAGCTCACCGAACCGGGTGCCGATCTCGGCCTGTGTCTCGCTCTCGTCAGCGCAGCCACGAACACACCGCTCGCAGCAGATCTCGTCGTCATCGGCGAGGTGGGTCTCGCGGGCGAGGTGCGCCAGGTCGGTCACCTCAACCGCCGTCTCGCCGAGGCATCCCGACTCGGGTTCACCAAGGCGATCGTGCCCGCGAGCGCGCCGTCAAAGGTCGACGGCATGTCGATCCACAAGGTCGGCACGCTGAACGAGGCGCTCGCCGCGGCGCAACTGCCCTCGCCGTAGGGTTCCGCGCGTCAGCGAACGGGCAGCACCGAGTACCCGGGGAACTGTCCGATCCACTCGAGCCCCGGCTCCCCCATCACGAACACCGTGGTGGCGTACGCATCGGCCCACGTCAGGCTCGGCCCGGTCACGGTGACGGACAGGAACGCGGTCGCGGGTTCGCCGGTGCGCGGGTCCCACAGGTGCGTTCCCCGCTCTGCCGTGCCCGACGTCGCCACCGCGCCGTTCTTCACGTCGACCGTGCCCACCAGCATCGACGTGTCCCGCGGGTCGATGATGCCGATGCGCCATGGATCACCCGATGCCATTCCGCCGTGCAGCACGTAGTCACCGCCCACGCCCAGGTACCAGTGCGTGAGGCCGCGTTCCGCGAGAAGGCGCGACGCACGCTCCGCCGCCCATCCCTTCACGAAACCGGACGGGTTGATCTCCGCGGATTCACGCGAGCGGCGGATGGAGAATGCTCCGTCGGACACTTGCTCGAGCCACGAGCACGCATCGAGAACGTCGACGACCTCCCGCGAAGCATCGAGGTGATGGAGTGTCCCCGCGTTGATGCGGCTGATCTCCGACTCGGGCCGGAACACGCTGAACATCGCCTCGAGCCGTTCCAGCTCCACTCGCACCGCGCGTGACGCATCCCCGAACGCCCCCTCGTCCACCCCGTCGTCGACATGGAGACTCGCCGTCGTCCCCATCACCGCGAATGACGTGCGGTGACGGGCCTGTGCTGCGTCCACGGGTGGCTAGAGCTGGTCGATGGCGGACTGGAGTGACTGCTGGTACGCCTGCGACACGGCGGTCGCGCCGGAGACACCCTGGATGTTCGCGCCCTGTGCGGAGGCAACCTGCTTGTTCAGGATCGGGATGGCGTAGTCCTCGAAACGGGCCGACTTGTTGTCGTACGTCTGGTACTGCGCGCTGGCGCCGCACACCTGACCGGCAGACGTGGCCTTCACGGTCACCTGCACCACACCGTACGAACGGCGCCACGTGATCTCGGTGGAGCTGCCCGTCTTCGTGACTGCTCCGCAGTCGTTCGATGCCGGCGCCGCGGTGGCGGCGGGCGCCTGGGTCGCGGGTGTCGCCGGCGCGGCGGTGGCAGCAGGAGCCTGCGTTGCCGGTGTCGTTCCCTGGGACTGCGCCGCAACCGAGTTCGGTGTGGGGACCGTCGTCGCGACTGCGCCGTCGACGCCAGCGGCGCCGTTCTGCGTCGCCCCGGTGGAGTCGAGCACACCGGCACCCGCCGCGCCGGTGGGCGCAGGACGGTCGAGCACGTTGATCAGGCCGAAGCCGACACCTGTCAGCGCGAGCGCCGGGTACAGACGACGGAGAAGGGAGGGTTCACGGTTGGACATGGTTCACCACCAGGGCA
>JBEGQK010000220.1:0-14843 GCA_041180985.1 Actinomycetota bacterium | reverse complement strand
GCGTCGACGGCGCGCTCGATGTAGTCCTGTTCGTTCCACATGGGGAAGAACACGGACAGTTTGCGGAAGCTCGTCTGGTCCATCGGCGCATCAGGCTACTTGTGTGCCCTCCGCTGCCCTCCCACAGGGGTTACCGTCGGTACATGCATACGAACGGCTGGCGCACCGTCCTCTTGGTCACCTGGGTCGGCACGTTCGCGTGCATGCTCGCCGTCGCGGTCTCCAGTCGCACCATCGGCCGGCCCATCTGGTGGCTCGGTCCGAGCACATCGCCGGCGCCCCTGGTCTTCGTCGCCGTTCCGATCGTGGTCGTTTTCGCTCCGTTGGCTGCCGTCATGCGACGGCCGGGCATCGCCACGAGGGTCTCCCTGGTGTCGTCGGTGCTGTTGCTGGCCACGGGAATCCCCGATGCCTTCGACCGGATGGCGATTGCCGCGGCCACGTGGACGGTGAGCGGTGCCGCGCTTCTCGCAACCATTGCCGTGATGGTGGGCGAACGACAGTACCGTTGACCCCCATGTCAAAGGTTCTCACCGAACTCCCCGTCGGCGAAAAGGTCGGCATCGCATTCTCCGGCGGCCTCGACACGTCGGCGGCGGTCGCGTGGATGCGCGAGAAGGGTGCGGTCCCCTGCTGCTACACCGCCGACCTCGGCCAGCCCGACGAGCCCGACCTGCCCGGCGTCCCCGGCCGCGCCAAGGAGTACGGCGCAGAGATTGCGCGTCTCATCGACTGCCGCGAGGAGCTGGTGAACGAGGGCCTCATCGCGCTGCAGTGCGGCGCTTTCCACATCACCACCGCGGGCAAGACCTACTTCAACACGACGCCGCTCGGCCGCGCCGTCACCGGCACGCTGCTCGTGCGCGCAATGCACGACGATGACGTCGACATCTGGGGCGACGGCAGCACGTACAAGGGCAACGACATCGAGCGCTTCTACCGGTACGGCCTGATGGTGAACCCGGCTCTGCGCATCTACAAGCCGTGGCTCGACCCGACCTTCGTCGACGAACTCGGCGGGCGCAGCGAGATGAGCGAGTTCCTGACCTCGCGCAAGCTGCCGTACCGCGCGAGCAAGGAGAAGGCGTACAGCACGGATGCGAACATCTGGGGTGCCACGCACGAGGCGAAGCTCCTCGAGGAACTGAACACCGGCATGGAGATCGTCGAACCCATCATGGGGGTCGCGCACTGGCGCGATGACGTGAAGATCCAGACCGAGGAAGTCACCATCGCTTTCCACGAGGGCTTCCCCGTCGCCATCAACGGCCGCGAGTTCGCGACGCGCGTCGACCTCGTCATGGAGGCAAACGCCATCGGCGGCCGCCACGGCCTCGGCATGAGCGACCAGATCGAGAACCGCATCATCGAGGCGAAGAGCCGCGGCATCTACGAATCCCCCGGCCTCGCACTGCTGCACATCGCCTACGAGCGGCTCGTCACCGGCATTCACAACGAGGCGACAATCGAGAACTACCGCACCATGGGACGCCGCCTCGGCCGTCTGCTCTACGAGGGCCGCTGGTTCGACCCGCAGAGCCTGATGCTGCGCGAGCCGTTGATGCGTTGGGTGGGCACACCGATCACGGGGACGGTCACGCTGAAGCTGCGCCGTGGCGACGACTACAGCATCATGAACACCGAGAGCCCGAACCTCACGTACGCACCGGAGCGCCTCAGCATGGAGCGCGTCGAGGATGCGTCCTTCGGGCCCCTAGACCGCATCGGTCAGTTGACGATGCGCAACCTGGACATCGACGACAGCCGCACGAAGCTGGAGGTCTACCGCTCGGCGGGAACGCTGACCGGCGGCAGCTTGCTGGCCATCGAGGACAAGCGCTGACAGAGCCCGGCGATGAGTGCCGCGCGCCGCGGCATCTCGTCGACGACAACGTGCTCGTCCGCCGAGTGCGCCCCGCCACCGACGGCACCGAGGCCGTCGAGCGTCTGCACCCCGACCGCGGCGGTGAAATTGCCGTCGCTGCCGCCGCCGACCACGACGCCCTCGAGCGACCCGAATCCCGCCTCGCCCGCCACTGACGTTGCGATCTCGAAGAGCATCGCGGCGGCTGACTCGTGCATGGGCGGCCGGCCGATCCCGCCGAGCAACTCGATGGTGGTGCCCGGGACCGACGTCGTCAACGCCGCCATGGCGGCTTCCACGCGCGGCTTCTCGTCCGGCACGGCCACGCGCACGTCGACATGGCACGACGTGAGCTCCGGCACCACGTTGTCGGCCGTCCCTGATGACGCCAGCGTGGGCGTGACGGTGGTGCCGCGCGAAGGATCAGCGATCGCCACGATCTGCGGAATCAGGTTCGCGAGCTCGACAAGCGAGTTGATGCCCTTCTCCGGCTCGAGGCCGGCGTGCGAGGCACGACCGTGGATGCGCACCTCGAAGGTGCCGGTCCCCTTGCGGCCGGTCTTCAACGCGCCGCCGTCGGCGCTCGGCTCCAGCACGAGCACGGAACCACACGCCAGCGCGCGCTCCTCGATGAGTGAACGCGACGCCTTCGAACCGATCTCCTCGTCCGCGGAGAGGAGGATCTCGACGTGCGACCTGTCGGCAAGCGATGCCACGCCGTGGATGGCCTGCACGATGCCGGCCTTCATGTCGAACACCCCGGGGCCGGTGGCGATGCCGTCCGACACCGTGAACGGGCGCGACGCGAGCGTCCCGAGCGGGTGCACCGTGTCGTGGTGACCGAGGATCAGCACGCGGGGTTCCCCGCCGCCGCGCCAGTGGATGTGCGGACCGACGGGTGAGTCGATGAGTTCGGGGGCGGACCCGAGCAGCCGCACCATCAGGCCGCTGATGAGCCGCGCATGGACTGTCAGTTTGTCGATGTCGCGCGACGGGGACTCGGCGGTCACGAGCGAACCCAGGTCCTCCACCATGGAGGCAAGGTCGAATGTCGCCGGTGCTGTCATGACATGAATCGTGGCACGGCTCAGCGCTCGAACACGGTCTCAATTGCCGTGGCCGGGTCGGCGAGCACCCCGCGGAGCGGCTCCACGCCGAGACCCGGACCGGTGGGAACGGAAAGGCAGCCGTCGACGAGCACGAACGGCTCAGTGACGTCCCGCACGAAGTAACGCGAGCTGGCCGACAGGTCCGGCGTCATGGTGCACGCCGGGTTGGTGGCGAGCGCCAGACACCCCGCACGGCCGATCCCCGACTCCAGCATCCCGCCGATCCATGCATCGATGCCGTTCTCGGCACACAGACGGAGGATCGCCGTGGCCTGGTGGAAACCGCCGACGCGCGACGGCTTCACGTTGATCACGGAGCACGCCGCCGATGCGATCGCGTCCATCGCGTCCGTGATCGTCTCCACGGACTCATCGAGGCACACCGGGGTCGCGATGGCTCTCGACAGTTTCGTGTGGCTTGCGAGGTCGTTGTGCGCGAACGGCTGCTCGATGAGACCGATCCCGTGTGAATCGAGGAACGACAGGTGATTGATGTCGGATGCGCCGTACGCGCCGTTCGCATCGACGTGCAGGTCGACGGATGCAGGGATCGCCGAGCGCACCGCGGCGACCATGTCCACGTCGCGTCCCGGGGCGATCTTCACCTTGACCCGTGTGTAGCCATCGGCGACGCGCTGCACGGCCTCGGCGACGACGTCATCGACAGACTCGTGCATTCCGACCACCGCACCGACACGGACGGTGCGGATGTCGGGACGACCAAGGGCCGCAGCAAGTGACAGCCCGCGCTGGCGCATCTCGATGTCGGCCAGCGCGGAGGACACCGCGTGGTCCGCCATGGGCATGGGTGCGCTCTCGTCATCGAAATCGTCATCATCGTCGAAGTCGTCATTGACAAGTCCCGGGATCAGGACGTCACGCATGTACGCACGCGAGAGCTCGGCGGTCTCGCCGGTGTAGAAACTGCCCTCCGGTGCGACGTTCTCGCCCCAGCCCACGGTGCCGTCATCGGCGGTTATCTCCACGAGAGTCGCGGTGCGGGCGGAGTGGTCCCCCTGGGACGTGCGCAGGGGCGACACCAACTGCAGCGGCACCCTGATGATTCGTACTCGGTCAATGCGCATGGGGCCCCAACATGAAGTTTCGGTGCCCGGAGTGGGGGTCGAACCCACAAGATGTTGCCATCCGGGGGGTTTAAGCCCCCTGCGTCTGCCAGTTCCGCCATCCGGGCGGGAACGGGTTCAGGCTACGCACTTCGGGGGACGGTGCGGACCACGGTGAGACGGGTCACCTCCACCCCCATCAGGCGGGACATCGTGCGGTTGCGCTTGGTTCCCACCACGTTGCCCACGCAGCGTGCGAGCGCGTCGCGTCTGTGCCCCGACACAGAATTGATCTCGCCCATCCAATGGGAGATGCCGCGGTCCCTGCACACCTTGTCCAGCTCGTCGCGAAGGATGAGAGCAACCTGGCCCGTGCGGTGCCCGGCGCTCACATTCATGTGGACGTGAGCGCAGTCAACAGGGAGAGAGCGCCTCGCGAACCCGATCGTGACGGCATCAAGGAACCGGCCCGAATAGAAGCGCACGGCGTCCTTCGTGAGTCTGAAAGTGATGAGCCTCGACAGGACGCGCCCGCAGAGCGACGGAACCCGTCTCATGGTCCAGCGGTCGAGGTCGCGGGGCTCCGCGCACAACAATCCGTACGCGACTACACGTCCTGATGACGTCACCACGACGCAGTCCGCGGCCCCCACGGTGAGGTACCACCCAAGGTTCAGTTCCGCGTAGTGGTCGAACAACGCGACGGGACTGCCGATCGGGTTCCCCAGGACGAACGTGTCACTGAACAATCGACGCACCTCGTTCTCGAAGCCGGCCAACGAGTGACACTCGAGGGCGGGAGCATCAACCGGCACGGCGCAGCTCGAGTTCGGGAACATGGGCACTGAGGATCCGGGTCGCTGCCGTGCGCCACGTGAACGTGAGCGCGTGTTCGCGGCACGCGTCAGAAACGTCGATCCGCGTGAGGGACACGATGTCGAGCACCTTTCTCGCGACGTCCGTCGGGTCTGACCCGACGAGTCGACCGCTCGACGATGTCAACAGGCAGGGGGAGGCTCCCTCCCGCGACGCGATGACCGGTGTGCCCGAAGCGAGAGCTTCGAGGGTGACGAGTCCGAACGTCTCGACAGATCCCAGGTTGACGACGACATCGGCCGACCTCAGGATTGCCGCCACATCCTCCCTGTCGCTGACGTTTCCCGCGAAAGTGACCGGCAATCCCCGGGCCCGCTCCTCGAGCTCCGCCCTCAGTGGCCCGTCACCCACGACACACAACTCCACCGACATGTGTGGCGCCAGGACCCTCACCGCCTCGATGGCCAAGGAGGTCTTCTTCTCCGGGGACAATCGCCCGCACGTGACGAGCCTGAGCGGCTCGGACCAGGATTCCGGCTTCCCCACTGGATGAAAAAGGTTCGTGTCCACCCCGAACGGCACCACGACGACCGGCGCTGTGCCTCGGAATTCCTCGGAGGCAAACGGCGACGCGCAGACGATGACGGGGGCCCACCGCTCGACCGTTCTGCGCCACGCACGAACAAGCGGACGCACGATCACGCCTGCGAGCCCTCCCGACCGAACGGCGAGGTCCGTGCGCTCGTGGGAAATCACCGTGACGAGGATCCCGCGCCGCGCGCACCACGGCGCCAGCCACGCGAGTGTCGTCTTGTCCGACACTTCGACGATGTCAGGTGAGTAATGCGTGATGATGTCCTTCAGTGGCCGGCGCGAGACAATCGCCCGGTACGGACCCATCGTGGGAATCCTGACGCCGTGCACGGTCCACGTCGACGAGGAAGGGTCGACACACTCGCTGTCGGAAGGGAACACCGTGCGGACGTCGTGACCGAGCGAACGGTATTCGTGGGCGAGAGCAGAGACCGCCCGTCCGAGACCACCCGATGCCGGGTGGACAAAATTCGCCACCTGGAGGATCTTCACAGTTCCTCCACCGCGCGTGCCTCGCCTCGGCGCCCGCTCACGGGGACACCGACCAGTTCCCCGTAGGTTCGCGCCGTGTATCCGGCGGAGGCAGCCGACCTGCACATGCCGACGATTGCGTGCCGGAGTTCGGCCTCCCTGATGTCATCAGGGTGAACGGCGATGCGGAACGGCCGGCGCAGGGAGATGAGCATGCCCGCTGCGAATCCCGTCAACCGTGCGACGACGCTTGACACACCGCTGCCAGGACGCTGCGAGAGCACGGGCATCCACCGTGACCTGCCGGCAACGGGGACCACGCGCAGGTGGGTGGTCGTCCAGCGGTACCCCAGCGAGGAGAGGGCCGCCATTGTGCCGCCGGACATCAGCCATGCCGGCGCAACGAAACCGTCAGCACGAAAGCCGCACTGTCGCAGGGCCTCCCTGCCGAGGACAAGATGGGTCCTCGCGGTCTCCTCGTCGAGTTCCCAGAACTCTTGGCAACCGCGTCCGACCAAGTCGCCCAAGGCCCTCCGTCGCTGGGAAACATCGCCACGCACGACCGCGTGGCACCAGCCGTGCTGGACGATCTCGTGGCCCCTTAGCGAGGCCTGGTACAGCCAGTCGCAGAACGCACCCGACGTGGCGATGTCACGTCCTCTCCATGGACCGGGGACGACGAGCAGCGACGCCCGGATGCCCAGCGACTCGATGATTGACAGCCACCTGCGGCTGGCTTCCGCCGTAGCCGGAGATACGTCATGCAAGGACACGACGAAGTCGCGGCTCATGGCATCGACCTGTACGCGAATCCGAGACCGCTGACGACCGAGCGGTAATGCCCTTCGAGCTCATCCATGATGGCCGACCACGTTCGTTGCTCGACTGAGGGGCGCGCCGCAGCGGCAAGTCGCTCCCGCTTGACCGGGTGATCGACCAGCTCGCAGACTGCACCGAGAAGTGACTTCGTCGACTTCTCTGTCCACAGGTAACCGTTGACCCCATGAAGGACGAGATCAAGTGGTCCACCTGCTGCGGGGGCGATGACGGGCACCCCGGACGCAAGTGCCTCCTGCACCGACTGGCAGAACGTCTCGTCGACGCCCGTGTGGACGAAAAGGTCGAACGATGCGTAGAGCTTGCTGAGTTCCTCTCCCGACTTGAATCCGGTGAAGACCGCATTGGGCATCATCGCCTCGAGGGACTTGCGCATCGGTCCGTCCCCCACAACCACCAATTTCACATTGGGCATCGACGCGACGTCCTTCAGCCTCTCCACCTGCTTCTCCCGTGCCAAGCGACCGACATACCCGACGATCACCTCGCCGTGCGGGGAGAGCGACGTGCGGACCTTCTCGCACCGGTGGGACGGGTTGAAGCGTTCGAGGTCGACTCCTCTCATCCAGCGCACCACGTTGTCGACCCCGCGTTGACGAAGATCCCACACGGCCGCGGTGGACGGAGCGAGCGTGACGTCGGCAGATTTGTGCAGCTTGGCGACCCCACGCCAGAGAAGCCGTGACGCCGCGCCCAGGTGGTACCTCGCGGCGAACCCGGGAAGGTCGGTTTGATAGACGGCAACAGTCGGCACGCCGATCTCCCTGGCGGCCCTGATCCCTGCAGCACCGAGCACGACGGGCGACGCGACGTGGACCACGTCAGGCCTGATGTCGCGCAGCGCGTCGCGGACCGCATCCATCGAACGACCCACCCTGAGTCCGTCGTACCCGGGGACGCCGAGTGACGGCAGACGGTGGACGCGAGACCCTTCGTATTCCTCGTCTCCGGGGGACGGCGCGATGATCTCGACCGAGTGCCCGCGGCTCGACATGTGCTCAGTCACGCGCAACACGCTGTTCGTGACGCCGTTCACCTGGGGCAGGAAGCTTTCCGCGACGATCGCGATGCGGTAGGAGTCCCGACCCTCGCCGATCCTCCGCCTCGTGGGGTGTCGACGCTGGGCGTCCTGGGTGCGTGTGGTTTCTGTGTTCATGAGGGAATGCCCACCCTTCTCGTGTCTGATTGACGACCGATCACAGCTCTCGTCGCGGCGATGATGCACGCGTAGACGATCACCTTTGCGAGGAAAGCGACCATCGGCGCACGAACCAGCGACGCAACGGCGACCGACACCGCGAATGCCGACGTCGCAGATCCGACGTGCGTGAGCCATGACGCCCACGGGAACACTTGTGCGACCGACAGACCGAAGACCCGTCCGAGGCGGTGCAGGGTCCACAACCAGGACACCAGGAATGCCAACACCGTTCCCACAGTGAGCCCGACCAAACCGCCGTGCAGGAGCCCGAACCAGCCGAAGACGATGCTCCCCGCGAGCAGAATGAGGCTCGACCACACCGTCTCACCTGCTCTTCCTGCGGCGCGCAGGACTGCCCCGTATTCGGTGACACGGTGAAGCGAGACCAACGTGAACATCCGGAACGGTGCCACGGCATCCCCGAACCCGCCACCGAACAGCGCAACGACCAACTCGGGGGCGACAAGCGTGACGAACATGGCGGCAGGTACCACCATCGCCGTCATCGAATCCACCTGGTCCCACCACAGCATGTGCGCGTCACGTCGGTGACCGTCCGACAGCAACTTGACGAGTCGAACCGCGATGGCTGCCCCGCCGGCGTAGGGAAGGACCACGAGCACCGGAACTTCGTGGGCCGCGACCGCGTACACGCCTACGTCGCGAGGAAGATGCAGCGCCACCATCCACTTGTCGATCGACTTGGCCAGCACTCCCGCCGCGAGTGTCAACCCGATCGGCACACAGAACCTCAGCTGGCCGCGCAGCAGGCCCCCGTCGCCGCGTGAGATGCCCGTGGGCGAGGGTCGGAAAACTCCGACGAAGGACGCGAACCTCACCGCCCCCGCGCACGCGAGGCCCCACAGTGCCCCCGTGGCACCCCAGCCCGCAACTGCAGGCAGGATGACAGCGAGGAGCTGGACCGATGACATGGTGAAGTCCCACACGCCCGAGGCCCGCTCGTCTCCGCGCACCAGGAAGAGGGCCCCGCCGATGACCGTGGCGGGTTCTGTCACGAACGTGACGGCAACGAGGAACGCATCGGTCTTCGAGTGAAGGGGCGACCACACCGATTGGACGAGAAGCAACGAGCCTGCGGCCGTGGTGCCCGCCGCCATCAACAGAAAGAACGTCCGCGCAACGAGCCTCTCCGCGGACGCCACGTCGATGCGGGGGACGAAATAGACGATGCTGTGCTCGAGATTGAAACTGACGACCGTCACTCCGACGACGTAGACGGTGAGCGCCAATGCGAGCGTGTTCCATTCGCCGTGCGGAAGGATGCGCGCGAGCGCAACCACCATGACGACCTGCGACAGCTTCTCTGCACCCTGGCCCAGCGTCAGCCAACCCACACGCCGAACGAACGAGAGATGTGGCGTGCTCTCAGTGGTGGTCACTGGCACTCACCCCTTCCGACGCGGTTGTCAACGGCGACCATCCATCAAGAGCCGCGACCGTCCTCTTCTCCTGATCATCGAGCGCGAATGCGGGAAGGGTCGTCAGGTCCCGCCGCACGTACCTCGCAAGGAGCCATCCGGGCCATTGGGTCGGCACGCGGTGCAACCGCTTCAGGAAGTGCTCGAGGTCCCACGTGTTCGCTCCGTGGTGCACGCGAACGAAGAGCGCAGCGGCTTCCGGCCCGAGAACGGAGAGACCCACTTCGTCAGCGATACCGCGCAGGAACACCCCGTCCTCGTTGCGTCTCATCGATGGGTACCTGGTGCGGCAGCGACGGTAGAGGATCGTCCCGGGAGTGGCAAGCCCAGAGTCAGCCCGGAAGGTGACGGGGCGCCCGCCGATGTTCACACGCATCAGAGTCCACTTCAGTGCCGCTGCCCCCGTGCCGGCGCGCAGTGCCGCGTCGAGTTGGGTCTCGATCCTGTCCCCCGAGTACCACTCGTCGTCATCCCACTGCACCAACCATTCCCCTTGTGCCGCGTCCATCGAGATGTTGCGGAGGTCCCCGAGTGTGAGTGACGGGTTGTGCGGGAGCCTGACATACCTCACCCTCCCCGGGGCGCCGTGTCGGGCGATCACCTCGGAGTAGTCCTCGTCACCGTCATCCACGATCACGAGTTCCGAATCCGTGAACGTTTGCATCGCGTGGCAGTGGATTGCGCGCGCGGCCAGACCCGGCCGGTTCGCCGTGACCATCAGGCAACTAACGAGTGGCGGCACCTTCGACTCCTTTCACGGCTCCCCACGCCCTCTCGACGACACGGTTGACGACGGAGCCCCGGCGCGCCTGGGTGTCCGAAGGGGACATCCGGGAAAGCCTGACCGGATGATTTGATGCGGCCACGTGAATGGCGACGGCGTCCGGGGGCAACGACAGCCCGACGTCCTCGAACAACCTGTAGCTCTCTCCCGGAGGGACCGAATAGAAGCTGTCGCAGCCGAGGGCCACGACATCCGGACCGGCCGAGCGCAACTCAGTGTCGATGAGGGTCGGACCGGTCGAGTACCTCACCGACGGGTCGGCATGCGCGGCGGAGAGGAGCAGCCGTTCCATGAACCGCGATTCCCGACGGGCAGAGATGACTGCGTTGTTTGCCTGGGACGTCATCCATGCGTCCGAGATTCGGGCCAAACGGTGCGCGAGACCCAGCGCGCCAGCGAAAAAGTAGGAATCCGCCCGGGTGAGTGCCCACGAGACGGCCCACCCCCACGTCGAAGGCCTGAGCCACACCGAGGCGTCACCGGCGACGCGGTCGCCGTCCCCTTTCCAGACGCGTTCGGTGCCAATCAGAGCATCGGCTTCACCGCGTTCCGGGAAAGCACCGAGCATCAGGACGTCAGTGTCGAGATACACCCCGCCGTGCAAGTAGAGGAGCGCATACCTGAGGATGTTGCTACGGGCGGAATGGGCATGGGTGGGGAGTTTCCTGTAGAGATCCGCGACTCCGCGCAGATGTGCTGGAAGCAGGTCGATGACGTCATCTGCATCGATGCGGATCACCGATGCGCAACCATCACTGGTCATTCCTTCGAAATTCGGGGAATCCGGCCATCGACCAGTGACGTACACCCTGATGTCTGCGGACGGATTGTGCATCCTGACGGACCTGACGGCCATCCGGAACAAATGTGAGAACTCGTCGCCCGACCAAAGGAAGAAGAAGTCGGGAGAATCGTCGCTCAGCACGGACTTGATTGTCCGATGTGAGAAGTTGCGCCCAGACCTACCCTGCGTGAACGCAGAAGAAAGTATGGGCGCGGTAACGAATGTGACGACCGCTTGTCACCGTGAGGACATTGTCCGTTCTTGCTGTCGTCAACTCAGGCTACGCGTGGCTCGAAGGCCTGCACGGTGAACTGCAGCATTGCGCGCCACAGCAGGGTGCGGATGCGGTCGGCCTCGGGCGGGTCGAGACGGTTGATCACGATGACGCCCTCGATCATGTCCCCGATGACGGCGGTGAAGGGCCGGTCGGCGATGCGCACCGCCACGACGCCGCCGGCGCCATCCCTGCCCCTGCGCACCGTGCGGTCCACACCGACGATTCGTGGGGGCGACCGGAAACCCGGGACCGCCAGGCCGAAATCGGACACCCGCATGGCAAGGACACGCGCTGCCGCAGTGAATGTGCTCGTGCCCGCCGACTTCATGACGCACATCGTGCCAAAGGGGTGTGGCACCCGCCTTCTAGGGTGGCGCGGATGGCGGACGAGGACCTGAACCCACTGCAGCACGAGGTTCTCGCGTCCTTGCGCATCCCCGACGGTTGGCAGCCGATCGAACCGCACGTCATTGCCGATGTCGAACAGCTTCTCGTCGATGCCCTCGAATCCGTGAAGGGGCGCTTCACGCGCGAGAACCCGTTGCGCATCAACAAGCACGGTCTGTCCACCGTCCACGGGTGCGAGAAGCACCACGTGGAACAGAAGAAGGAAGCGTTCTCCTGGAACGTGAACACCGTGCGCGGCACCATCGTGCACAAGGCCATCGAGCTGCTGCTCAACTGGAAGGGACCGATCACACCGGCGGACGTGGTGGACGAGGCCATCGCATCCATCGCGTCGAACCCGCGGGAGCGCGCCAGCGACTTCCTCGACCAGCTGCCCCGCGCGGAGATGGCGGAACTGCGCGGTGTCATCGTCGGGGCGGTCACGAACTTCGTCGACTGCTTCCCGCCGATCAAGCGCCAGTGGCGGCCGCTCGTCGAGTACACGGCGGTCTACTCCCTGTTCGACGATTCGGTGCAGTTCAACACCCGCATGGACCTCGTGCTCGGCCACATCGGCCGGCGCGTCCTGATCGACCTGAAGACCGGCCGCATCACACCGACGCACCGTGATGACCTGCGTTTCTACGCGCTCATCGAGACACTGCGGTCACGCCAGGCGCCGCGCAGACTCGCCAGCTACTCACTCGACGCGGCACGCCTCGACGACGAGGACGTCACCGAGGGCGTTCTCCAGGCAGCCGTGCGCCGCACCGCCCACGGTGCGATTGCCATCGCGGAACTCCAGCTCGGTGACCGCACTCCCGAGGTCCGTCCCGGCGTGCAGTGCAGGTGGTGCCCGGTGGCCGAATCGTGCGACGAGGGCCAACGGCATCTCCGCGCCCTCCAGGGCGACGACGAGGACTGATCAGTCGGAGTCCGACGCCCTCACATGTGGCGTCATCACCGCGAACGGCACGCCCAGCCCGGCTGCCCCGCGCACGGTGCTGATCATTCGCCCGGCCTGCACCGCCTGCTTCGGCGGCGAGAGGACATCGGGCCCGAGATACCCGAACAACGCGTCGATGTCGGCCACGCTCAGCACCATTCCCCAGAGCGAGGATCCCTCGCCGGTGACATGCGGACCCGAGACGATCTCGAGCACCGTGTTGTCGAGTGTGTGGAATCGCTGCGACACCCCGCGGCCGGCGTCACGCACGCGCTTCAGGGGCACGCCGAGCGCCGACTCGATCGCGGCACTCGTGCGCTCGCCGTCGTTGGTGTTGATCACCACATGGTCGAGGCGTACACCCACTGTGGGCCCGATCGCGTCGCTGCCCTCCACGCCGGGATCCTCTGCCACGAGATGGGTCACGATCCCGTCAATGGAGACCGTGTCGTCGCGTTCCGCCGCGATGGTCCACTCGAGGAGACCCGGCGTGTTCCCGTGAACGACGAACGCCACATCACCGAGTCGGGATGTGGCGCCCTGGAAAGAGAGTCCTAGTTGTTGCCATGGCCCGACATCGCCCCCTGCGCGGAGGCTGACGAGCCGTGTCACGGAAACGGCCTCAGCCGCGGCCCATGTTCGGGCGCTTGCCGTGGTTGGCCTTTGAGCGGCGCAGACGCGCCTTGCGCTTCTTGGTCTTCTTCGACATAAGAAAATGAGGCTATCGGCGATTCTCCCCCGCTGACACCTGTGGATTACGCGGGGCGCCAGTGCGCCCGGCCGCCCGCATAAGGGGTTCCGGAAGCGCTGGTGGTGGAGCACACGTACTTCTTGCCGGCCGAGCTGTATCCGGTGGCGCCGGTGGGACTGCAGTACGAGCCGGGGTTCACGGTGACCGTGGCGGCACCCTTCGGGGCCGTTGTCTCGGGCGCGGGTGCAGCCGTGGTTGCGGTGCTGCCCGCGGCGGGGGTCGTGGAGACGGGGGCAGATCCTGGCGTGGAGCCGTACGGGGAATCGGCCACTCCCCACGGCGCGGCGGAAGTGCCTGCACACACGCCCTTCAGGCGCTTGGCGATGAACCCGTACTCGCTCTCGTCCATCGCGAGACCCCAGTGGGACTTCACCACCACCCAGTTCGACAGGTAGGTACAGGTGTAGGAGGTGTTCGCGGGCATCCACTGGGGCGGATCCTTCTCGCCCTTTGCGCGGTTCGATGACGCCGTGACGGCAATGAGGGCACGCGCGTCGGACAGATCATTGGCGTAGGCCTGGCGCTTCGATGCCGACCAGAGGTTGGCGCCCGAGTCCCATGCCTCCTTCAACGGCACGAAGTGGTCGATGTCGAACGAGCTCGGGTCCGAGACCGCGACGCCGTCGTATGCCGACACCCAGTCACCGGCGACGACCTTGCACCCGGGATAGTCGACCTGCGGCTTCGATGATGACTCGAGAATGAGGACTTCCTCGCGTGTGTTGCAGGAGTCGCCGTCGGCGTCGACCCAGTGCTTGAACTTCGTGCGTGCGTACCCCGCGGGGGTCTCCTTGCGCACGGGAACTGTGGCGAGAAGATCGAGAGCAGTGGCGGCCGGAACCGCGGCCTTGGACACGGACGACGTGGAGCCCGCAGCATCCGCTGTGGCGGACACGACAGGTGTGGCACCGGTGGAGGAAGGCACCGCCCCGGCAGCGGCGCAACTTGCGGAGAACGCGAGCGCGAGCGCGGGGAAGACGATCAGGGTGCTACGACGAGCCATGACCGACATGTTTACATCTCTTCCCCGGAGATGTGGGTGTCCTCGAAACGGAGCTCTTCACCACAGTCCCGGCAGACGACGGCCGGCGACAGCACCGAGCGGCACGACGAGTGGACCACCTTGGGAACGGGGCCGTTCTTCAGCATCCACTTGTCACCCCATGCCTTGATGGAGATGAGGACCCCGTAGAGGTCACTGCCCTTCTCCGTGAGGCGGTACTCGTAGCGCACTGGCTTGTCGTTGTACTGCACTTTCTGCACCACCCCTGCCTCGACGAGTGAGTTCAGACGGTCGGTGAGGATGTTGCGCGCGACGCCCAGGTCCGACTGGATGGCCTCGAAACGAACATGACCCTTGAAGATCGCGCGGAGGACGAGCGGTGTCCACCACTCCCCGATGACATCAAGCGCAGCAGCCATGCCGTGGGGCATGTGGCTGAAGCTGCGCCGTTTGGTCATGGGCGCACACCCTAATTTGGGGGTGCGTCATTTTCTGAAATACACCACTGTGTTTTCC
>JBEGQK010000219.1:0-4396 GCA_041180985.1 Actinomycetota bacterium | reverse complement strand
CCGACTTGCTAACCGATTGCTAACGGACGCACTCGGAACCGGTCGTACGGCCCGATAGGCAGCCGGGTGGATCGCCCCTACCACCCAGACTGGAGGCGGATAGTCGGACTGAGTCGGATCCACCGATACGACGAATCGGCGACTCATAACCCGCCGCCGACGAGTCCCCATGGTGGAGCACGCGGAGACGATCGGTAACGATCGTGAGTACCTGCAGCAGTGCCTTGTTCCCTTAGGGGAAGAGTGCGCGCAGAAGTGGAACACCACTTGACCCCCCCGGGGTCGAATTGAAGGAATGGGTCCCATAGGCCCCCAGGGTCGGCCATGCCCCGTGTCCGCGGAGGGTTCTAGGCTCCGGGCGCTCAGTGGGCTCGGTCCGGTCGTCCTGGGCCTCGGCGGCTCCAACGCCGGTGCCCGTGCAGCCGTTCGGCTACTCGATGCGCATCCCCGACAACGCGCGACCGATCACGAGCTGCTGGATCTGCTCGGTGCCTTCGAAGATGTCGTGGATCTTTGCGTCGCGGTGCCAACGTTCCACGGGGTACTCGCGGGTGTAGCCGTAGCCGCCCAGGATCTGGATGGCCCGCTCCGTGACCCAGGTTGCGGTACGGCCGGCCTTCAGCTTGGCCATCGAACCTTCCGCATTGACGAAGGCCCGCTGCTTGCCGAGCCAGGCGGCCTTCCACACGAGGGCACGTGCGGCCTCCACCTCGGTGGCCATGTCGGCGAGCATGAACGCGATCGCCTGGTTCGCGATGATCGGCTTGCCGAACGCATGGCGCTCCTTCGCATACTCGGTCGCGTACTCCACTGCAGCCCGCGCGATGCCGATCGCTTGCGCACCGGTGGCCGGTCGGGTCGACTCGAAGGTCTGCATCGCTGCCTGTGCATTGCCCTTCTCACCGCGGCGGACCCGGGCCAGGCGCGCGTCGAGCTTCTCCTTGCCGCCCAACAGGCACCGGCCGGGGATCCGCACGTCGTCCAGCACGACCTCGGCGGTGTGGCTCGCCCTGATGCCGTGCTTCTTGTACTTCTGGCCCTGGCTGAGGCCCTTCGTGTTCGGCGGGACGACGAAGCTGGCGTGACCCTTCGAGCCGAGCTCTCTGTCCACGACGCCCACCACGACGTGGATGTCGGCGATGCCGCCGTTGGTGATCCATGCCTTGGTGCCGTTGAGCACCCATTCGTCGCGGGCCTCGTCGTACTTGGCGGAGAGGCGGTAGCCGCCGACGTCGGATCCGGCGTCGGGCTCCGACGCGCAGAAGGCCCCCAAGGCGATCTTCTCGGCGGAGCCGTAGCACTGGGGGACCCATTCCATGATCTGCTCCCGGGTGCCGCTGGCAGCGATCCCGGCGGCGGCGAGGCCGGTCCCCATGATGGCCATGGCCAGACCTGCGTCTCCCCAGTACAGCTCTTCGATGGCCATGACGAGGGAGATCCCGGTGGGATCGTTCATGTTGAGCTCGGCCATGAACTCCCAGCCGTACAGGCCGATGTCCGCGGCTTCCTGCACGATCGGATAGGGGAACTCTTCGCGCTCGTCCCACTCCTCGGCGGCCGGACGCATGACGTCTGCCGCGAAGTCGTGGATCCACTTCTGGAGCTGCTTCTGGTCTTCATTGAGACCCATGGAGAAATCGGCCATGTCACGTGCCTTTCAGTGATGTCGTTCGGTGGGGACGGGGGGACCCTGGTTCAGTCGGCCTCGACGAGCGCGGGTCGGGAGGCGGCATCGGGCGTCGACCGCACAAGGTCGATGACCTCCGCCGCCAGATCAGGGCCGCGGTCTTCCTGGATGAAGTGGCCACCCCCCTCGATGGTGGTGTGCGCCTCGTCACGAGCTCCGGCGATGCTCCCGATGAAGAGTCGATCCGCACCCTTCGTGACCGGATCTGAGTCTCCGAAGGCACACCGGAATGGCCGGGCGAATCGTCTCAGCGTCTTCCACGCGGCCCGGTTGGCGTCGGACGCTGGGTCGTCGGGCCGGGCAGGGACCAGGAGCGGGAACTGGCGGGCCGCCTCCTTGAAGCACTCGTCGGGGAACGGCGCGTCGTAGGCCGCGATGATCTCGGGGGCGAGCTTGGTCGTGGTTCCGCCATCGATGATCAGCCCGGCCGGGAACTCGGGGACCTCCTGGGAGAAGGTCCGCCATGCGAGGAACGCGTCGGTCGTCTCCCGGTCACCGGTGGGGAGCGTGGTGTTGGCCGCGAGGACCCGTGCGAAGCGCGCGGGATGCTCGCCGACCAGGCGAAGTCCCAGCAGGCCTCCCCAGTCCTGGCACACCAGGGTGATGTCGGTCAGGTCGAGCTGGTCGAAGATGGCGGCGCGCAGCCAGTCGAGGTGACGTTGGTAGGTGCAGTCGGCTCGGTCCGCGGGCTTGTCGGATCTGCCGAATCCGATGAGGTCGGGAGCGACAACCCGCAAGCCGGCCTCGGTCAGTGGGGGGATCATGTGTCGGTAGAGGAACGACCACGACGGCTCGCCGTGGAGGCATAGCACCACCTCGCCGTCGGCCGGACCCTCGTCCAAGTAGGCCATACGGGCAGTGCCGTCGCCGGCTGGCACCTCGACGTAGCGGGGCTCGTAGTCGAAGTCCGGAAGACCGACGAATCGATCATCGGGTGTGCGGAGGAATTCCATTGCTGCTCCAGGGGGCTTGATGGGCCCGTAGATGGGTGGACGTGGGTGGGTTGAGGTACGTAGCTCTCAGGCGGTCATGCCGGAGAGGCCTTGGAAGCCTCGGGCCAACTCGATCTCGCCCATGTGGCGCAGGCCGTGCTGGTAGAGCCAGCACTCGTACCCGTCGAGCACGGTGATGCCGACCTCACCTGCGCAGCGGGCGCTGTAGGTGCCGGCGATGGCGTCGGGGTACGGCTTCGCGAAGATGACCCGGAGGAAGTCGCTGGGGTCGATTCCCTCGAGGTGGGCCTGGGTACGGCCGAACACCGCGCGCTGGTACTCCTTGAAGCCGTCGTAATCGCCGATGCGCTGGTTGGACATCTCGGCCACGGGGTGGCCCTTGCCGTGCTCGCCGATGGCGGGTTGCACCCGGTCGTGCCACTCCTCGTTCCAGATCCGCGGTTGGCCGCTGAGCATCACGAACGTGCCGTCGTGGATGTTGACGTAGTGGAAGAGCGAGAAGGCGATCGGGAGGCGGCCCGGCTGGTCGACGTGGTTGACCTGCTCGAGGCTCATCGTGTCAACAGCGTCGTAATAGAGCGAGAACATCGTGCGCATCCTTCGCACGAGGGAGTCCTTCACGATCTCGAGCGCCTGGTTGTCATCGGTCACTGGCGCGCCATCTCGGCCTTGGCCGTGACTTCGGTCTGACGAGGGTCATGGCCACCGGGAAGTTGGATCGTGACGTCGTGGAGTGTGCCGCGGTACGCGAAGGGTGCCGAGTAGCGGGCCGACACCGCCGAGCGGTGGTCCTCGCCGACACTGATGCCGACCGAGGTGAAGGTGACCAGATACCGCGGGATCGTTCCGCGACCACACGCCTGCCCGTCGATCGACACCTCGACCCGGCCGGCAGCGCCCTCCCGCTCGAGATGCACACCGAGCGTGCAGTCGCCGGTGGGCACGTCGATGACCGACTCGACGATCGTGTGATCGCCGAACGCGTTGTAGTCGACGACGAGCCTGCCGTTCTGCACGAACACGGACAGGCCGGAGTTCTCGTTGCCCGTCGCGATCAGCACCCCCTCGTCGTCCGCCGCCGCGGTGACCCGGGCGGTGATGTCGACGACGGTGTCGGTGAGCGATGCGGCCGTACGCGTGGGGATCGGCGTCATGGGCGGTCGGTAGACGTAGCGTCGATCCGGTCGGTGGACGGAGTGCTCGTCGAGGCGGGGGATGAACAACTCCGTTCGACGTTCGTCGAGGGGGAGCACGCCGTGGATCTCCGCCTCCTGCCACCACAGGTCGATGAGCTCGGCCAGCCGGGCAGGCTCGGCGTCGGCGAGATCGGTGCACTCGGACGGGTCGACCGACAGGTTGATCAGCTCCCACGGCTCGGTCTCGAAATCGGCGCCAGGGAGGTGCCGCGCAACCGCCTTCCACCACACACCGTCGAGTTCGGCGACGAGCGCCCGGTTCCCGGCGAACTCGAAGTACTGCAACGTGTTCGTCGCGGGAGCCTCGGCATCGTCGAGCACCGATGCGAACGAGTGGCCGGTCACCGGCATCTGCTCGATGCCGCGATACACCGCGGGCGGGGTGACGCCGAGCAGTTCGTAGATGGTGGGCACGACGTCGGACACGTACGTGAACTGGTTGCGCTTCGTGCCGGCCTGCTCGCCGAGGCCGGCGGGCCAGTGCACGATCATCGGCACGTGCATCCCACCCTCGTGGGTGTGGGTCTTGTACCACCGGAACGGCGAGTTGCCGCACTGCG
>JBEGQK010000218.1:0-19330 GCA_041180985.1 Actinomycetota bacterium | reverse complement strand
AGACCTCCCGTGTGCGTGTGGAGACCGAACGTCTCCCTGATTTTGACTCTGTCGTTGCCGCGATGTCCTCGGACGGCGAGGACGACAGCTACAGGTACTCGGTTTCGTGGGTGGATCTCGTTGCCACAGGCAAGTCGATGGGTCGCGGTGTCCTCACCCGTGGGGACCACGCGAAGGCCTCCGACGTGAAGGGGAATGATCTCCTCGCGTACGACCCGAAGGTGCGGCTCGCGGCGCCCGGTTGGGTGCCGAACCAACTGTTGAACAAAATGTCGATCAAGGCCTTCAACGAGGTGTGGTACCGCAAGGCTCCTGCCCGTCGGCATGTCGGTATCGAGAGCATCCCGACCTTCTTCCATCCGCTTGACGGCGTGAAGAAGTGGAACTCCCTCTACGGCACGCAGGGTTTCATCCAGTACCAGTTCATTGTTCCCCTGTCGGAGGTCGAGGTGCTGCGCAAGGTCATCGAGGCGTTTGCCGGCCAGGGCGTTGCGTCCTTCCTCGCCGTCCTGAAGCGGATGGGGCCGCAGAATTCGGCACCCATGAGCTTCCCCACCGAGGGCTGGACCTTGACCCTTGACATGGCCGCAGGCATCAGGGGACTGCCCGAGTTGCTCTCGCGTGTCGACACCATGGTCCTCGATGCGGGTGGACGTCATTATCTCGCGAAGGATTCGCACGTGTCCCCCGCGGCGGTGCGCCGCGGGTACCCGCGCTTCCGTGAGTGGCAGGACGTGCGCGACGAAATGGACCCCACGATGACGTGGAACAGCGATCTCGCACGCCGCCTCGGCCTGCTGAACAGAGGAAACTGAACATGAAAAACGGAGTCGGAGTCCCCCAGAACATCGTTCTCTTCGGTGGAACCAGCGAGATCGGCCAGGCGATCGTGTCGGGACTCGTCCAGCCCGGAGTGGCGAACGTCTCGCTCGTCTGCCGTGATGTCGACGCGGGCACGTTGTTCGCCGAGTCGCTGGGGGAGCGTTTCGACGACCTCTCGGTCGATGTCGTTCGCTTCGACGCCGCTGATCATTCGGCCATGAAGGCAATCGTCGACGAGGTGTGCGACGGTGGACGCGACATCGATGTCGCGGTGATCGCACAGGGTGTGCTCGCCGAGGGTGTCGACTACTTCGGTCACCCCGAGAAGGTCGCCGAGGTGATGTCGGTGAACGCCACCGCCTCCATCTCGTTGCTCTACGCGCTCGCCGACAGGATGCGCCGCCAGGGCTACGGCCGCATCGTGTTGCTCTCGTCGGTGGCAGGTGTCCGCGTGA
Organism: Actinomycetota bacterium; assembly: GCA_041180985.1. Taxonomy (GTDB): domain Bacteria; phylum Actinomycetota; class Acidimicrobiia; order Acidimicrobiales; family Ilumatobacteraceae; genus UBA2093. Next base: position 18,053 of record JBEGQK010000218.1, on the reverse strand, counting down.
GAAAGGGCAATTCGGTGTACGGCGCGTCGAAGGCAGCAGTGGATTCCCTTGCCATCGCACTCGACCACGAACTGGAGGGAACCGGTGTGTCGGTGCTCGTGGTTCGCCCGGGATTCGTGGTGTCGAAGATGACGACAGGCATGAAGAAGGCCCCGTTTTCGACGACTCCCGGGGCCGTGGCGAAGATCGTTGTCGCCTCGGTGAACGGAACCAGGACGGTCGTCTACGCGCCGTCGGTGCTCCAGTACGTCTTCGGAATCCTCAGGTTGCTCCCGCAGGCGGTGTGGCGTCGATTGCCGCTCGGCTGACGGAGACCGTCAGGGGATCGCGCCGAAGACGACGTACATCCCTGTCACGGTCACCAGTCCCGTTGCCATGAACAGCACTGTGAGCGGCCACCACGAGTCCTCGTCGTCGCGCAGCATCCGTGCGGCGGGGATGAGCAAGGGGAACGCCGTGAAGAGGAACCTGGGTCGCGCCGTCACGGTTGCCGGCAGGAGCATCAGCACGAGGACCGATGCACTGAACGCGTTGTACATGGCGGGAATGCGGTAGCGACGGGCGCACCAGATGGCCATGACCATCGCCATGACGGATGCCATGGTCAGCATGCTGGTCGGGGACGACACGGGGTGCAGGAAGAAATCAAACGTGCGCTGGACGGCGGTCACCCCGAAGCTGGTGCCCTCCCGCCATGCCTCGCGCTGCACACGGAACCAGGCCCAGTTCTCGCCCGTGTGGTGGCGCAGGAACACCATGAACGAGACGAAGCCGATTGGTGCGAGGGCGGGGGCGATGAGTGAACGCCAGTCACGGTCGTTCTTGATGGCGATGACCGCCGCCACCCCGCACGCGCTGACGAGAGCCAGGCCGTTCGGGCGCGCCGCTGTCCCCACGGCCGCGAGCAGACCGGCGACGAGCCATTGCCTGCGTGCGAGGGCCAGGAAGACGAGGGCACAGATGGTCAGCATCAGGGCCTCGGAGTACGCGTAACTGAGAACGAAGCTGCCGGGGAAGAACGCACCCAGGATCATGGCTTTCTCCGCCGTCCGCGCGTCGAAGAGGTCGCGGGTGATCCGTCCGAGCAGCCAGACGAACACACCCCCGAGCACGAAGTTGAGGAAGAGTGCCACGCTGACCGGTCCGCCCGGCAACAGGACGTCGAGATAGTGAACGAGTCGGGGGAACAACGGGAAGAATGCCGCACGGGCGTCGCTGACCTCGTAGGTCACGTTGGCCATGATGTGGCGCGGGTAACCGCTGCGGGCAACGTCCATGTACCAGTGGCCGTCCCACGCATCCAGCGCGCGGATGACCGCGGTCGGGCCCTGCACGGGGGCCTTGTCGTCCCATCTGTCCCTGATTGCGTGGGCGGTGATGCCGACGCCGACACCGAGAAGGACGAAGACCCTGCTGAGCAGGTATGCGGTCATCCCGCGGCGCAGTGCCCGTTGCCAGAGCGGGGCTTCGGTGTCGTCAAGCAGCTTCGTGTCGGTCATAGGTGCCTACAAACGGGCGATACGAACATTACGCCGTCTGGGCCCGTGCGCCGGGGCTCTCCAGCCGGCCATCCCGAGCCACGCCACGACGCGTTGACGGTGACCGGTGTACGGCTCGAGAAGTTCGCACATCTCTTCGTCCGTCCCGCGGTGCCGGCCGGTCAGGGCGAACGCCACGGTGTTCTTCACGTGGAAGTCGCCGATCTCGAGGGCGTCAGGGTCGCAGAATGCGGTGTAGCCGGCCACCGATGCTGTCCAGATGCCCACACCCTCGATCAGCGACAACGACATCGTGCGCTCGTGCGGCGTTTCGTCGATTCTCCATCCCCGGATGAGACGTTCGCCGTGTCGAGCGACGTTGCGGAGTGTCTCTGCGCGCCGACGGTCGATTCCCATGAGATGGAACTCGTGGTACGGAACCGACAGCAGAACATCCGGCTCGGGTGGGGCATGCATGGGATGGCCGTCAATGACAACGGGTCGGCCGAACCGGCGACAGATCTCTGCCCATTGCGCAAGTGCCTCGGCAGCCGTGACGCGCTGACCGAGAACCGCAGGGAGCAGGTCGTGGTACGGCGTTCCTGTGTGGGGGAGCCGGTACGTGCCGTAGACGCGCATCGCCGACGCGACCGCATCGTGATGCGGGGTCACGTCGTGGCCGGGGTCATCATCCCCGAACAAAGGGTGGGCGGGAAGCACGACGCTGTCGCCCGACACCGGGTCCGTGACCGAGACGGACCCGTCCGTCTGCTCCATGGCGGACAGGCAGACGGGGCCGGACACGGACATGGTCACCCGGGTCATTGAGCGACCGGTCACCCGGGTGGTCGGGTCATTGACGCCGTTGCGGCACCCGAGAAGGGTCGCGGTCAGGTGGTGTCGAGGCCCGGGTGCGATGGGGAAACCGTAGTCGTGCGACGATGTGCCATGCCCGACATCGAGATCTCCCAACCGCGCGATGGGGTCACCCAGGTGACCATGAACAGGCCGTCGAAACTGAATGCCATGACGTCCGAGATGGTGGAGGGTCTCCACGAGACGTTCTCGGCGATCAGCAGGGACCGAGAGTGCCGTGTCGTCGTCCTGACCGGTGCCGGCCGCGGGTTCTGCGCCGGTCTGGACCTCACGGGCTACGGGGAGGCCCCCGGCTTTGCATGGAACGGCCGTGTGGAAAGGGGCCTCGCGGTGCAGAAGCACATCGCCTCCCTCGTTCCGAGGATGCGCTCCCTGCCCCAACCGATCATCGCGGCGGTCAACGGACCCGCCGCCGGTGGCGGCTTCGCACTGGTCCTCGGATCGGACATCCGTCTCGCTGCCGTCACGGCGCGCTTCAACGCGGCCTTCATCCGGATCGGACTCTCGGCGTGTGACATCGGGACGAGCTGGCTGTTGCCACGCCTCATCGGCGCCGCACGGGCACAGGAACTGATGCTGACGGGCCGGATCTTCGACGCTGACGAGGCAGCCAGGCTTGGCTTGGTCATTGACGTCGTGCCCGATGATTCGCTCCTTGACGTCGCTTACGCGAAGGCGGCGGAGATCATGCTGAACTCTCCGATCGGGGTCGCCCTCACGAAGGAGGGCATGTGGTCGGCGCTCGAGATCCCGGGCCTCCAGGCCGCCATCGACCTCGAGAACCGTCAGCAGATCATGGCGTCGTTCTCCGAGGACGCCGCCGAGGCACGTCGGGCGCGAACCGAGAATCGCCTCCCGCGGTACGACGCTTGACAATCTGTTAACAGGACAAAAGAGAGGCGCGCTCTGCCCGCGGACTAGTTTGTTGCCGTGAGCGAACGCGAGATCATGACCTGGGACATCTTCGGCACGGCGAGCCGGGAGCTCGCCACGATGGTGGCGGAGTCGGGTTACGAACCGGACATCATTCTCGCGATCGCGCGTGGCGGGTTGCTCGCCGCGGGTGCGCTCGGTTATGCACTTGCCGTGAAGAACCTGTACACGATGAACGTCGAGTTCTACACCGGTGTCGACGAGCGCCTGCCCGTTCCGATGATCCTGCCGCCCGTGCCCGACCTGGTGGAGCTGCGCTTCGCACGTGTCCTCGTCGTGGATGACGTGGCCGACACAGGGCACACGCTGAAGATCGTCGAGGAGTTCTTCAAGGGACGCGTCAAGGAAGTGCGCACCGCCGTGCTCTACGAGAAGCCGCGCTCGGTCGTCAAGTGCGACTATGCATGGAAGAAGACGGACCTCTGGATCAATTTCCCCTGGAGCGACAAGGACCCCGTGGTGACCAAGGGGAAGGTCGTCAAAGACGCCTGATGATGGCGAGAGCGGCGTTCCGGCCGCTCGCACCCCACACGCCCGCGCCGGGGAACGTGGCGGCCCCGCACAGGTACAGGCCCCGCACCGGAGTCTCGTAGCGCGTCAGTTCCCTGTCCCTGCCGAGAAACGCCGACAGAGGCCCTCCCGGGAAACTCGTTGCGTGGCCCATCGGGAGGTGGAACTCGCTCTCGTACAGGTCCGGGGTCATCGCTCGGTGGGACCGGATGCTGCCGAGGAACCCGTCCTGCATGAACGTGGAGAACTGCGAGAGCCATCCATCGGGGAGACGGGAATTGCGCCATCCGCCCAGCAGCGCGTACGGGGTGAAGAGTGCCTCGAGGCTGAGCACGTGACTCCCCGATGGGGCGAGCGTCCTGTCCGCAATGGTCGGGATGTTCGCGAGCAGCACCATGCGGTCCATCACCGTGCCGTTGGCCAGACCCGCCGCCCCCGCGCGCATCTCAGCGATGGTGGGACTGATGACGATGGTGGCCGCACTGGGCGGTCCATCGAAGCCCCGGAGGACCGGGTCCGACGTGATGACAGCGTCGATCTTGGATTCGTATCCCTGTTGCGTTCCGTGCAACCGCCATTTGTCCACCACTCCCGATGCGGCGGAAGGAGGATTGCGCAGCCACTGGACGAACGTGCGCCGCGGGTCGGCGGCCGACACAACGATGCGCGACGTGATCGTGTCGCCGCTTGCCGTGGTGACCGAGCTGACGTGCTCACCCGTGCAGTTGACGGACACGACTGCTTCGTCGCAACGGAGCGTGCCACCGGCCTGCACGAAACTCGAGAGGATCGCCGCTGGCAGGGCGCCGGACCCTCCGACAGGGCGTCCGACGTGCGCGACATGCTTCAGTGCGTACGTGAGTGCGCCGAGGCCGGTTCCGGGCGTGTCCGGGGAGAGGCCCCACACGACGGGGCCGGTTGCGAGGGCGGGACCGAACACCGCTTCGTCATGGAAGTACTCGCGCATGACGTCGACAGCGGACATGCGGCTGAACCTGATCATGCGCGCCACGCCTTTTCCGCCGCGGCGCGTGACGTGAGCCAGGAGCGATCCCCTGGTGGGGGGATTGTTGGCGGCCTCCGTGATCAGTCTGGCCACGGGGACGGCGTCGCGCGCGTAACGCCTGTATCCGGCAGCTGCGGAGGGGTGGACGTTGGCGAGCGATTCGACCGTCTCCTCGACCTCATGGTGCAGGCCCCAGAACCTGCGGGACTCCCAGTCGCCGTTTATCTGGCTGGGTGTCATGTCGATGTACGAGAGACCGTGGGAGGCGAGGTCCAGCTCCTCGGCGATGGGCGTCGTGCGGAAGGTGAGATGGTCGCAATTGCAGATGTTGACGGTAGCGCCGTCGAAGGACTCGGATGCAGCCGTTCCGCCGACAGAGTGTCGTGCCTCCAGGAGAAGGGTCCGCACTCCGTGTCTGGCGAGATACGCGGCGCACGTCAGACCGTTGTGCCCGGCGCCGACGACGATGGCGTCAAAATCGGTGTTGGCTCGGTTCACGATGGCTCCATTGAAGCATTCGGGTAGTTTTCGCGCATGGCTTTTTCACGGCAATTCACGGACCTGAGCGGACCGGACATCGGCGACGTGCTCTCGGAGGATTCGATTGTCGTGGTGCCGCTCGGTGCCGTCGAGCAGCACGGACCGCACCTTCCGCTGGGCACCGACCTCTTCGTCGCCGACGCGGTGGCCAGGGCGACCATCGAGGCCCACGGGGAGGCACACGACGCCTGGATGCTCCCGCCACTCGGGTTCACGAAGTCCAACGAGCATGCATGGTCTCCGGGGACGATCTGGCTGTCGGCACAGACGTTGCTGTCCGTGCTCGATGACATAGGGCGATGCATCGCCACGACCCCCGCGCGCCGCGTGTTGTTCCTGAACGGGCACGGGGGAAACAGCGCCCTCCTGCAGGTCGCGAACCGGGAGCTGCGCGTGAAGCACGGGCTCCGTACGTTCCTGGCGCATCCGCACATGCCGGCGGACCAGGGAGGCAGTTCGGCCACGGGTGAGCTGGGCATGGGAATCCACGGCGGAACCGACGAGACATCGGTGATGCTGCACCTGCGGCCCGACCTCGTCGACATGACGAAGGCAGTGAGACGCGTCCCCGAGAAGATCGCCCAGAACAAGCACGTCAGGTTCGGTGGCTCGGTCCCGTTCGGGTGGATGTCTAACGACTTCTTCCCCGAGGGCCACATCGGTGACCCCACCGGCGCCTCTGCGGAACTCGGGGCTTCCATGTTCGCAACCGCTGTGGCGACACTCGGTGAGGTTCTCGGCGAGGTTTCCCGGTTCGATTTCGGGCGCTGACCCGGCCTCTGACGCACGTGAGGGGGAAGGAACCGGAGTTCCTTCCCCCTCGTGGCGCGTGGATCAACCGAGCTTGATGGCCGGGTCGATGAATTCGTTCGTGACGATGTCAGCCGGCGTGAGGCCGTCCTTCACCTTGGAACCCGTGGCGGTGTACACCGGTGTCGCGGTCGCGATGAACTTCGTGATGCGGTCGAGGTCGAAGGAACCGAGCGTGCCGTCGGGGCTGTTGGCCACGAGCTTGTCGCTCAGCTGCTTCTCGACCGATGCGGCCGCCTGACCTGCGTCGTATGCCCAGCCGTTGTTGAACTTGCCGACTGCGTCGAGGATGATCGCGTTGGCCGTGTCCGGGCTGTTGACATAGTCGACCTGGGACTGCTGGATGACGGGGACGAGCTTCTTCAGGCAGTCCGCGTAGTAGGTCACATTGTCGGGCGTGCCGCCGAGTGACTGTGCATAGGCGGTCCAGCCGGCATCGTGCACGTACTGGTAGGCGACCGGCTTCATCCAGTCCTTCAGGACCTTCTCGTAGAAGTAGGGCTCGGCGGTGCCGAAGCCCTGCTGTGCATCCTTGCCTCCGGCCGCGATGAACGAAGCGGGCGCGCCGTCATACGTGTCGTCGGTCTGCTTCTTGTCAAGAATGCCGCCCTGGATGAGGTAGTCCATGTAGGCAGCGCCCTGGAAGTAGCGCACCTTGACGCCCGGCTTCTTGAGGTCGGCGATGGTCTTCACGTCCGGGTAGGTGGCAGGGTCCCACATGATGATCTGCGGGTTGATGTTGAACGGAGCGACGACGGCCTTGGTCGGCTTGTCGACCGAGTGGCTCACGGCCTCATCCGTGCTGACGAATCCCAGCATGATGTCGGGGTCGGAGTACAGCTGCGCCGTGACCTGCTGGTAGCCGATCGCGGGACCGCCCGAGCGAACCTCAACCTGGACGCCGGTCGGCTTGCCGCCCGACACCAGGTCGCCGCGCACGGCGACCTTCTCTGCGTCGACTTCGTAGTTCGACCCGATCAGGTTGTAGAGGAAGCCATGCTCGGCCTCCGGGTTCCAGTCGGTCTGGAAGATGACGGTGGCAGGGCACACATCGCTGAGGTCGACGCCGGTGCCGGCCGCAGCCGTGTCCGTCGTCGCCGCTGTGGTGTCGGATGCAGAGTCGCTGCCGCCGCACGCCGAGAGGGCGAGTGCTGCTGCGACCGAGACTCCGAGAAGTGTTCTCTTCATCATGGTGGTGGATTCTCCTGGTGGTTGTGTGGTTGTTTTGTGGTGGTGGCGGGTCACTGACCCCTTGTGGTGATGTGCCACTTCCCGATGACCCTGCGCGAGAGCCATCCGAAGAAGAGGAACACCACCAGACCGAGAACGCTCGCCATGATGATGGCCGTGATGAGTTCGGCGCCCCAGAGGCGCGAGCGATAGACGTCAATCTGGGCGCCGATGCCGACGACCCCGCCCTGACGGAAATAGAAGTCACCGACCACAGCACCGATGACGGCGAGGCCGGCCGAGATGCGCAGGCCAACGAAGATGTTCGGGAGTGCGGCGGGGAACTGCAGTTTTGTCAGCCGCGTCCACTTGCTGGCACCCTGCAGGGTGAACAACTCGTGCTGGCTCTTCTCTGCCGAGAGAAGGCCGAAAAGGGTGTTGCTGACGATCGGGAAGATGGAGATGAGGACGACCACGAGCAGTCGCTGCTTCATCGAACCGTCGATGAGCGCCCGGATCAACGGTGTGAGGGCCAGGATCGGCGCCGACTGCACGGCAACCAGGTAGGGCCACGTTGCGCGCTCCAGCCAGCGCCGTGTGCTCATGAGCGTGGCGAGTGCCATGCCGAGCACGATGGTGATGCCGAGCCCGATGAGCGCGACCTTTGCGGAGTCCCACAGGGACATGAGGATCGGGTAGAAGCCGCGACGCTCGCCCGTGTGCCACACGAAGAATCCTTCCTTCACCACCTGGTGCGGGGTGGGGAGGAGGAACCTCTTGTGCTCGGGGAGGATGACAGTCGACAACAGGTACCAGATGCCGATGAACACTGCGAAGACGACCGCGGGCCCGACCAGGTCCGAGGCGCGTGTCCGCTCACGGTCTTCCGGCAGCACCTCGAGGGATGTGTCGACGTTCGACGCGTTGCTCACGAGTGCGCCCCTCTGAGTGCGTGCGAAACTTTCGCGCACAGTTCGCCGAACTCCGGTTGGTACCTCAGGTCGTGCGACCTCGGGAACCCGAACGGGATGTCGATGGATGCGGTGATCGATCCCGGCCGCGCTGACATGACCAGAACCTTGGTGGACATGTACACGGCCTCGGCGATGGAGTGGGTGATGAAGAGCCCGGCAAATCCCTGTGACTGGAAGAGGCTCATCAATTCGTCGTTCAGCCGCTCCCGCGTGATCTCGTCGAGGGCACCGAACGGTTCGTCGAACAGGAAGACCTTGGGTTGCATCACCAGTGAGCGGGCGAGGGAGGCCCTCATGCGCATCCCACCCGACAGCTGACGGGGGTACTTGTCCTCGAAACCGTTGAGTCCCACGAGATCGATGGCACGGGCAACGCGTTCCAGCCGCTCCGTCTTCGGGACACCGTGAAGCTCGGCAATGAGCTCCACGTTGCGGCGCACGGTGCGCCACGGCATGAGGGTGGCGTCCTGGAACACGTATCCGATGCTGTCGCGGTCGATGGCGCAGGATCCCGCGGAAGCGGTCTCGAGGTTGCTGGCGATTCGCAAAAGGGTGGATTTTCCGCATCCGCTCGGCCCGACGACCGTGACGAACTCGCCCGGGGCAATCGACAGCGAGACGTTCTCCAGGGCGCGCGTGCCGTCGGGGAACACCATTGACACGTCGTGGAAGGACAGGGCGGCGCTTGGTTGCAGGGTCATGATGTCGCTTTCTGATGATGACACTGCGTGGTACTGCACGTCGTGAGAGTACGACAGGAGTGCATTCCGTGGGTCACGTCAGTGTTTACTTTCTGTTTCATTCTTGTGGGTGATGACCACGCCGCCGAAGACAGCGACCCTGTCGGATGGCCCCATCGCGATTGCCTCCCGCGCAGTGGCGGCACGGAGGCCAATGAAGTTGGCCGGTGCGCCCACGCGGATCTCCTCGGCACGAGAATTGATGCATTCATGTGCGGACCCCGAGACGGCGTCGAAGGCCCTGTCCGGTCCGACGTGACCGGCGACGACCAGGAGATTGGCCGTCTCGAGAGCGTCCCCGCGTCCCATGAGATTGAAGGGATCCTGCAGGTTGTCCCCGCCCGCGCACACCGTGACCCCCTGATCGAGAAGGAGATTGACGGGCGCGATTGCCCTGGGCACGGATGTGGACGTGCCGTGACCCTGCAGGAAGAGATTGGTCTGGGGGAGCGAGATCACGTTGATGCCCGTCGTTGCGATCTTCCGGGCGATTCTCTCCTGCTCGTCCGCAGGCCGAAGCGACAGAGAGACGCAGTGACTGGCGGCCACATGAACCGGCCGTCCGAGTTCGACTATCGCGTCCGACAGGTCCTCGAGGTCGTTTGATGACTCCCTCATGTTCTCGTCGGTGTGGAGGTCGAGGGGCAGGCCGCTGTCGAGTGCGAGCCGCACGAAGTACCTGGTGGCTGAGTGGGGGTCGGTGTCGAGGTGGGGGCAGCCTCCTATGACATCGATCCCCTCGGCAACTGCATTCTCTGCCAGTGCCCTGTGGACCTTTCCGTCGTCGCCGTTGACCGGCCAGGACAACAACATTGCCACCTGGACATCGATGAACGACGACGCATCTCGCTTGGCTGCGAGCAGGGCCCTCACCGAGTCGAGACCGTTCAGCGCCATCGTGTCGGCATGCGTCCGGACCCGTGAGATGCCGTTCCCCGCGTACAGACGGAGCGCGCGCATCGCGCGTTCGTACGTGTCGTCCGGCGTGATGCCCGGTCTGGCCTCCTCCAGTGCCCTGATGGCACCCATCAGGTCGTTCGTGGGATTGTGGACCCGTTCGGCGAGGAAGGCCTTGTCGATGTGTGCGTGGGGTTCTGCGAACGAGCCCACGACGAGACGACCTGCCATGTCCACGTCCCCGCGACCGCCCGCCGGGGAGACCATGGTGATGATGCCGTTCTCCACCCCGATGTCGACCGATCTCCCGTCCCGCAGGAGGCAGTTGGTGAAGACGTTGCGCACTAGATGAGCGGCTGCAGGTTGGGGAGGGGACGCCGCTCCATCTTCTCGCCGAGGCGGGGCATGACTTCCTCCGCGACAAGGTGCATCTGCTCCGCCATCTCCCCCCGTGTGAGCCCGGGATAGTCGAAGAAGAAGCAGATGTGCTTGAGATCTAGGAGGTCACGCCAGAACCCGAGAGCGTCGACGGCGTCGTCAATGGAACCGACAATCTGGATCTTCTGTTCGTTCGACTCCTCGACCGTGGGGTTGTGGTTGAACGCGACCTTGGATCCGTCAGGGTTCTTGTAGCTCGAGAACCGTCCGTACGGCGAGAGGAAGTTGCAGAACTCCTCGTGGCCGGGCCGACCCTTCACCATGGCCTGCTCGCGCGTCCGGGCAACGTGGATGTTCATCACGAGGCACCGGTCCTCGCCGGGGCCCACCGGTGACCCCATCTGTTCGCGGATCTCGGCGTAACGGTCCCACTTCTGTTTCTGGCTCTCTGCGTTCTGCAGCCAATAGACGGCCTTGTGACCGGCACGCGGCACGTACTCGATGGTCTCGGGTGACGTGACGGGTTGGTAGACATCGACGGTGCGCTCTGGCCGGGGGATAAGGGTGAGGTCGTCGACGTAACTGCCCCTGTCCGGGATCTCGTCGGGCGGGAACACGAACTGCTTGCCGCGGTAGCTGAAGCGCTCGTTCGCCCATGCGAGCTTGATGACCTCCATGGACTCCTCGAAGATCTCGCGGTTCAGGCGGTCATGTTCCGCCGACATCTCGTTGTCACCCGATGCGACGACGGTTCCGAGGCTCCATGCCTCGCGCGGGACGGTCCCGCGCCCGACGCCGAACTCCATGCGGCCGCCGGTGATGATGTCCGCAATGGCGAAGTCCTCGGCCAGACGCAACGGGTGCCATTGCGGGACGACGTTGAACATCTGCCCGAGGCGCAACTGCTTGGTCTGCATCGCGAGGTGCTGCCCGAACTGGATGAGGTTAGGGAGCACTTCGTAGCCCTCGAACTGGAAATGGTGCTCCGTGAGCCACATCGTGTCGTACCCGAGTTCGTCGGCCGTGCGGGCCCACGAGACGAGGTTCCTGTAGCACTCGATGACGGCATCATTCCCGTAGCGCCGTTTCGTCGGTTCCACACGGCCGGCATCATCCATGGGAACTGTGCAGAAAAAATTGGAGTCAACGCGCATCCCGACACCGTAATTGAGCCGCTGAGGGTGACGGTCACGGCAGCGTGAACAAGTTGTTAACCGCCCCAGAGCCCCCGGGCGTGGAAGACGTCCCGCAGGGCGCGGGTGTCGTCGGACATGACGCCGTCCACGCCCATCCCCAGCAGGCGACTGATCTCGGCAGGGTCGTCGATGGTCCAGACATGCACTTGCATCCCGAGTTCGTGGCACGTGTTCACGAAGGCGCGAGTGACGACGGGCAGGGGACCCTGACGCACCGGAACCTGTGCCGCCCGAGCCCCGTGCGTCCTGGCGATGCCCGTGCGGGTGCGTGCGGCGAGAACGAGGGATGCGACCTCCCGTGGCCCCGTGGACGTGCAGAGTGCGTCGCCGAAGACGGACCGGAACCGTGCGAGCCGCTTGTCGCTGAAGGATCCGACGCACACCCGGTCGAGACAGCCGAGTTTCGTCAGGGTGGAGATGAGGGCATCCTCCGCATCGCTCGTCTTGCAGTCGATGTTCACGCGCAGGTCGGGCCACGTCGAGAGGATCTCCTCCAGCAGCGGGATGGGCTCGCGTCCGTCGACCCTCGCGTTCTTGAGCGTCGACCACGGGGTCTGTTCGATCCGTGCGTCGATCCCGCACGTCCGCAGCAACCCGTCATCGTGGAAAGCGACGAGCACACCATCGGATGTGACGTGCACGTCCGTCTCCACGTAGCGGAACCCGAGGGCGACCGCATCGGCGAATGCCGCCATGGTGTTCTCAGGGGCGACGGAGAGTCCGCCCCGGTGCGCGAACGCAATCGGCGAGGTGTTGTCGAGGAAGGGGTGGGGAGCCGCGGTCAAATCGAGCGGCCTGCGGCGGCCCAGTACTCGTCCTTGAGCAGACGCTTGTAGAGCTTCCCTGTGGGGTGCCTCGGCAGTTCCTCGCGGAAGTCAACCGAACGCGGGCACTTGATGTCCGCGAGATGACTGCGGCAGTAGGCGATGAGTTCCTTCTCGAGTTCATTGGCCTCCGACGCGTCAGCCGGCATGTGCTTCGGCTGTACGACCGCCTTCACTTCCTCGCCGAAATCGTCGTTCGGGATGCCGAAGATGGCGACGTCCACGACTTTCGGATGGTTGACGAGAATGTTCTCCGCTTCCTGCGGGTAGATGTTGACCCCGCCGCTGATGATCATGAATGCCTTGCGGTCGGTCAGATAGAGGAAGTTGTCCGCGTCGAGGTATCCGACGTCGCCCAGGGTGCTCCACCCGCGACCCTTGGGGTCCCTCGAGTTCTTCGTCTTCTCCGGGTCGTTGTGGTACTCGAACGTGCCGCCGCCCTCGAAGAACACCGTGCCCGACTCGCCCTGCGCGACCTCGTCGCCGTTTTCGTCGCAGATGTGGACGATCCCCGAAATGGCGGTGCCGACCGTTCCGGGGTGGGCCAGCCACATCTCGCTGTTGCAGTACACGAAGCCGTTGCCCTCGGTGCCGGCGTAGTACTCGTGGATGACGGGTCCCCACCAATCGATCATGGCCTTCTTCGTGGGCACGGGACAGGGTGCTGCAGCGTGAATGGCGACCTCGATCGAGGACACGTCGTACTTGGTGCGGATGTCGTCGTCGAGCTTCAACATGCGGATGAACATCGTCGGCACGAGTTGCGTGTGGGTCACCCTGTACTTCTCCGCGTATCGGAGGTAGTCCTCCGCGTCGAAGTGCTCCATGACGACGGTCGTGCCACCGTGCGAATGGACCGACATGTTGAACCGCAGCGGGGCGGCGTGGTACAGCGGTGCGGGAGAGAGGTACACCATCTCCTCGCGGAACTTGTACAGACCCTGTGTGAGCGGGGACCCGAGTCCGGCAGCAGTGCCGAGAGGAGTGCCGGGGAATGGCTTCGCCACACCCTTCGGCATTCCGGTGGTGCCGCTCGAGTACAGCATGTCGATGCCGTCCACCATGTCGGGCAGGGGGGCTGCCGGTGCGGCGGCCACGGTTGATTCGTAGGAGTCGTAGCCGGCAATGGTGCCGTCGATCATCAGGCGCATGGTGACCCCGGGGATCTCGCCGGAGATCTCCTGTGCCTGGTCAGCCTTGTACTTGGACGTGATGAAGGCCTTGGCCTTGCAGTCGTTCAGGATGTAGGCGAGTTCGGCCTTCGTGAGACGGCTCGAGCAGGCCGTGTAGACGGTGCCCGCGTAATGACAGCCCCAGACGACCTCGAGGTACCGCTCGTGGTTCTCCATGCACAGGGCCACATGGTCCCCGGGCTGGATGCCGGCCGAGCGAAGGACGTTCGCAAGTCGCAACGCTGCCTCGTGAAGTTCGCGGTACGTGGTCGTCTTTCCGGTGGCCGCCTGGATGGTGGCGATCCGGTCCGGGTGCGTGTCAGCGTAGAAACCTGGGTACATGACCCGAAACTAACCCAATGACGACCGTCACACCAGAGTCGGCCCCCCGGCGGTTCGGGACGGAACCACCCGCAGGAATACAGTCATGGGAAACGTCACAGGGGGATTCAACCATGGCAACCACCACCGCAGGCGTCGACGAGGCGCGCATCATCGAACTCACCGACGAACTTCTCGCCAAGTTCCCGCCGAAGTCTGTGTCGGTCGTCGAGTTCCTGGGCGCGCAGTTCGACATGGGACTCGCGTGGGTGCACTTCCCGGTGGGACACGGCGGCCTGGCCGCCAACCCGAAGCACCAGCGCATCGTCAACGAGAAGCTCGCCGCCGCAGGTGCGCCGTTCTCGATGCCGCGGAACCCGATCGGTCACGGCATGTGCGGGCCGACCGTGGTGGAGTGGGGCAGTGAGGAGCAGAAGAAGCGCTACCTGAGGCCGCTCTTCACGGGCGAGGAAGTGTGGTGCCAGTTGTTCTCCGAGCCTGGTTCCGGCTCGGACTTCGCCGGTCTGTCCTCGAAGGGCGTGAAGGACGGCGACGAGTGGATCGTCAACGGCCAGAAGGTGTGGACCACACTCGCGCATCTCTCGCGTTGGGGTCTGCTCGTCGTGCGAACCGATCCCGAGCAAGTCAAGCACCAGGGCCTCACGGCTTTCGTCGTCGACATGAAGGCCCCCACGGTCGAGGTGAGGCCGCTGCGCCAGATGACGGGTGAGGCCGAGTTCAACGAGGTGTACTTCACCGACACCCGCATCCCCGCCAAGGAGATGCTCGGCAATCCCGGCGACGGCTGGCGAGTCAGCCTGACGACCCTGATGAACGAGCGTGTGTCCATCGGTGGGTCGATACCGCAACGCGGCAGCGGAACCATCGCGCATGCTGTGAAGGCATGGAACGGGCTGCCGGCCGACAGGCGGGACCCGTCCACCAAGGACGAACTCATGAAGCTGTGGGTGCGGGCAGAGTTGCTGCGCCTGACGAACATCCGTGCCAACCAGAACCGCAAGATGGGCTCACCCGGCCCCGAGGGTTCGATCGGCAAGATGGAGAGCGCGAACCTCAACAAGGACATCTACTCGTTCACGATGAACGTGCTGGGTGCGGAGGGAATGCTCTACGGCAGCTACGAGATGGTCCGCCCGGAGAGCGCCATGGGCTTCGACTCCCTGCAGAAGGCCTTCCTCCGTTCACGCGCGAACAGCATCGAGGGCGGAACCACCGAGGTCATGAAGAACATCCTCGGGGAGCGAATCCTCGGTCTGCCCGGTGACGTTCGTGTGGACCGCGAGGTGGCATGGAGCAAGGTGCCGCGCAACTGACAGGTCAGTACTGACTTCTATTTCACCGGAAGGGTCCTGCGCTCGGGTGCGGGGCTCTTCTGCTTTCAGCCGGCCTGTGCGAGCAGGATGCCGAACCAAACGACAGCGAGCGAGGACACCAGCCCTATCGCTCCGCCCAGCGCGAGGCCGAGTCTCGAACGAGAGTTGGCATGGACCAGGGCGGACATCGCAGCCACAGCCACGAGTCCGAGCTTCACTGCGAGGGTGACGAGGTACGCGTTGCCGTGCTCGGCGGGGTCGACCGCCATCAGGTTCCACAAGCCTGTGACCACTGCGACGGCGAACGAGGGCCATGCCACGCGACCGAATGCCTGTGCGATGGTCCGCAGGGCTTCGGGGTTGGTTCTGCGCACCTTCGGAACGAGTGCCCCGAGAACCAGTTGACCCCCCACCCACACGCATGCCGCGAGAACATGCAGGAACAGTCGGATGGTTTCGGCAGTCGGGCTGATCATGGGTTCGAGAGTGCCCTGAGCACGTCGCTCGCCGCAAGTTCTCTGTCCTCGAGCACGGGTGCCTTCTCCCTGTCGGCACCGGCGATGGCAAGGATCGCACGACCGAGGACAGCCTGAAGGTCACGTATGTTGCGAGGCGGGGGGAAGTACTCGTCCTCGTCCGTCACGAACACCTCCTCGACACCGTCCGCCGGTGCGAGGGCACCGAGCACCCGCGCAACGAGTTCCTCGGGGGCCGAGGCCCCGGCCGTGACGCCGACTGTTCCCTCGAGGTCGCCGGGCAGTTCATCCGCGTCATTGACACGGAGCACGCGCGAACATCCCGCCTCGATGGCAAGGCGTTCGAGTGCCCTTGTGTTGGAGCTGTTCGCCGAACCGATCACGACGAACGCATCCACGCGCGGTGCGATGTCCATCAGTGCGGACTGGCGGTTGGTGGTGGCGAAACAGAGGTCGCTGCGTCCGGGCGTCCAGACCCCGGGAAAGCGTCCCCTGACGGCCACGGCCACCTCGTGCCATTCGCGATGCGAGAGGGTGGTCTGGGCGAGCATGGCAACGGGTTGTTCGAACTCGGGCAGTGCGTTCACCTCGTCGACAGTTTCGACGCGGGTGAGGGCGTGGGGCGCGACGGCCATGGTGCCGACGGCCTCCTCGTGACCCTCGTGACCGACGTACACGATGTGGAACCCCTTGCCGGCACGCACCTTCACCTCGTGGTGGACCTTCGTGACGAGCGGACACACCGCGTCCACGACGTAGCTGCCCCTGGCACGTGCGGCCTCGACCACCTCGGGCGCCGAACCGTGCGCCGAGAGCATGATGGGCGATCCAACGGGTACTTCAGAGATGTCATCGACGAAGACGACGCCCTTGTCGATGAACCTGTCCACGACGACCTTGTTGTGAACTATCTCGTGGTAGCAGTACACGGGCTCGTCGAAGGTGCGCACCATCCACGACAACGCCTTGATGGCCATCTCGACACCAGCGCAGAAACCACGGGGTGAGGCCAGGAGCACCTTCTGCACTGCCATAAACAGGGTTCAGACTACCGATTCCCCGCACGGGTAGCCTGAACACGCGTGAGTGACACCATCGACAAGGCACCCCACGTCGTCGCCGTCGATGAGGGTTCGGCGGCCTCACGGCACGGTCTCCTGGTGGGTGACGTCATCGTCTCCGTGAACGGCGTGGTCCCGCGGGACGTGATCGAGTGGCAGCGTCTCGTCGACGATGACGTCCTCTGTGTCATTCTCGACAGGTCGGGCATCGAACTTGAAGTCGACATAGTGCGGGAGCCGGGGGAGCCGTTCGGTGTGACGGTGTCGAGCGCGGTATTCGACCGCATCCACACGTGCGACAACCACTGCGAGTTCTGTTTCATCTACCAGCTGCCGAAGGGCATGCGCCGGAGCCTGTACACCAAGGATGACGACTACCGGTTGAGTTTCCTCTACGGAAACTTCACGACCTTGACGCGGTTCACCGAGGCCGACCTTGAAAGGGTCATCGACGAGATGTTGTCACCCTTGTACGTCAGCATCCACGCGGTCGAGCCGCGAAAGCGCGCCGAGATGCTGCGCAACGAACGGGGTGGCACGAGTCTGCGCTGGTTGCGCGAGCTGCTGGACAATGGGGTGGAGGTTCATGCACAGATCGTCCTGTGCCCGGGCGTGAACGACGGTCACGTGCTCGACGACACCCTTCACCGTCTCCTCGAGGAGTTTCCCGGTTTGAGCTCGATTGCGATCGTGCCCCTCGGCCTGTCGAAGCACAACACGGAGCCGAGGATGCGTGTCCACACCCCCGACGAGGCGGGTCGCGCAATCGATGTGATCAACAGGTGGTCCGCACGGTTCACCGCCCTGCTGGGCCGTCCTGTGGTCTTCGCCGCAGACGAGTTGTACCTGCGTGCTGGGCGCGACTTGCCGGGGCTCTCTTCCTACGGCGAGTTCGAGATGCTCGAGGATGGCATCGGACTCGGAAGGTCGTTCATCGAGGGTTTCCTCGGCACGCGAGACGACAAGAGGCACCATGACGGAGGTTTCTTCGGCTCTGTTGACTCCACTGCGTACGTGCGCGCACTGAACCCCGCGGTCGACACGGCCCTCAGGCAGTCGCATTCCGTGCCGGTGACCCTGTCGGCGAACCGGAGCCAGGAAGTGCGGGCGCTGGCCATCATCACGGGCGAACTCGGCGCAGTGGTGATCGAACCTTTGATCCGTGGCGTCGGTGACGACCGGGTTTCGGTGGTGAAGGTGCCGAACAGGTTCTTCGGCGGGAACACCGCGGTGGCCGGCCTCATGACCTTCGAGGACATCATGGAGACCATCGGGACGGGTGACCGGAACACCAGGTACCTGCTGCCCGATGTGTGTCTCAATGGAGAACGGTTCCTGGACGGGCATACTGTCGGCG
>JBEGQK010000217.1:0-4709 GCA_041180985.1 Actinomycetota bacterium | reverse complement strand
TGCCGCGGTCTGCAGACGTCCGTTCTCGAAGCCCTCCATCTGCAGGTAGAAACCCCGGCCGAGGCCCTCGCGGCCCCCGATCAGGTTGGTCTCGGGCACCCACCAGTTCTCGATCGCGATCTCGTAGCTGTGCATGCCGCGGTAACCGATGGTGTCGATCGGGCGGCCTTCCATCTTCCCGCCGCCGTCCTGCGTGAACATGAAGCCGTGCGCGTCGCCCACGGGCTTCGGCACGATGAACAGGCTGAGGCCTCGGTGCGTCTTCGAACGGTCAGGATCCGTGCGTGCGAGGAGCATCAGCACGTTCGCGCGCGCACCGAAGGTGCACCACGTCTTGACACCGTTGATCAACCAGCCAGCCTCGCCGTTCGGGCCTGGCGCCTCGACGGCGGTGGTCTTCAGTCCGGCCACGTCGCTGCCGTAGTCGGGCTCGGTGACCGCGACGGCAGACAGCACCTCGGCGGTCGCCAGCTTCGGTAGCCACTCGTGCTTCTGTTCCTCGGTGCCGCCCTTGACGAGTGCGCGCGTGAGGATCTCCGGGCGGGTGATCAGCGAACCGCCGATGCCGAGCGAGCCGCGCGACAGTTCCTCGGTGGCGATGACCGATGCCATGTACTCGCCCTCGCCGCCCTCGCTGTAGCCGCCGTACTCGGCGGGGACGCTGAGACCGAACGCGCCTATCTCGGCGAGACCGGAGATGACCTCTTCCGGGACGTCGGCATTGTGCCGGTGCACGTGCTCGGCGCGCGGCGCGATCTCCTTGTTCGCGTACGAACGGAAGGTGTCCTGCACCATCTCGAAGTCCTGTGCCAGGTGGCGCGGTCCCTGCTGGTCGAACAGGCTCACGAGGAACGCGGGGTCGCGGTACTTCTGCACGAAGTCGTGCGCCGGCGCCATGGCCGACGGGTCGACGCCCCACAGTTGTTCGCGGCCGATGAGGCGCGACACGAGGTCGTGCACCATGTCCGCGGTGAACGCACAGGTGATCTGTGCCTCGAGCTCGCCCTTCGCGCCGTAATCGATCAACGAGCGTGCTGTCTCCACTGCGGCTGCGACGTGCGCGAGGTCGTAGGCGAGCGTCTGGTTCTTGTCCGGCCCGCCGGCTGCCGCCAGCTTCGCGGTGGCTGACTCCACCATCTGTCGGGCGATGCCGATGACGGTTGCTGCGGTCTGGAGGTCGGGGGAGGCGCTCATGAGCGGAAACGCTAGTGACACGGGTACCCCTGTCGCACAACCCGTCCGCGCCACGGGACACGTCATCGGTCACGCCTAGTGTGGTCGCGTGGCAGGTGATCGATTCCCCGCGGCGCAGTGGCCCACGGCGCCGTTGCCGGGTGCCGTGGATTCGTCCCGGTTCGCAAGGTGCGTGGAGTCTCTCTTCGGGTCGCCGGAGTCCCACGGCCGCACCCTGTCCTTGGCTGTCGTGCAGGGCGGACGTCTGGTCTTCGAGCGGTACGACCCCGAACACGGTCCCGGTTCCACCCTCATCTCATGGTCCATGGCGAAGTCCATCACGCACGCCCTGGTGGGCATTGCCGTGGGGGACGGGCTTCTCGACACCTCGGCCGGCGACCTCTTCCCCGAATGGTCGGGGGACGGCCGTCGTGGCATCACCCTCCAGCACCTCCTGAACATGTCCAGCGGGCTCGCATGGAACGAGGACTACGTGAACGACGAGGTCTCCGACGTCATCGAGATGCTCGCAGGCAACAACGGTGGTGACCATGCCGCGTACGCGGCGTCCCGACCGCTCGTGAACGACCCGGGTACCCATTTCGTCTATTCGTCCGGCACGACGAATCTCGTCGCGCGGGTTCTTGCCCGCGCACTCGGTGACAGGCCGCCGTCGAACGAACGGACGCTCGCGTTCATGCGGGAACGTCTCTTCGGTCCCGTCGGCATGACGTCGGCCGCGCCGAAGTTCGACAAGGCCGGCACGTTCGTCGGGTCGTCGTACGTGTACGCGACCGCGCACGATTTCGCGCGGTTCGGGTGGCTGTACCTGAACGACGGGGTGTGGGACGGCACGCGCATCCTTCCCGCCGGGTGGGTGGAACACGGGCGCACGTACTGCGCGACCGACCCGGAGAACAACACCGGGTACGGCGCGCACTGGTGGCTCCCCCCGGCGTTGCCGGGAACAATGGCCGCGTTCGGGTACGAGGGGCAGTTCACCTTCGTGGTGCCAGACAGAGACCTGGTGGTCGTGCGCCTCGGCAGGTCCCCGGCCCCGCTCGGCCAGAACGTGCGGGACAGCGTGGAGGAGCTCATCACGGCATTCCCCCTGACGGGCGGCCCCGCAGGCAAGAGTGGTGCGGATGTCTGAGAAGAAGTCCGGGCTCGGGCGCACACTGCGGCTGATCGCCGCCGGCTTCGTCGTCTACGTCTTCGTCCTGCCGTTGATCCCCAAGTTCTGGTCGGCGGCGCACGACCTCAACAAGATCGAGCCGAACCTGCTGATCGTCGGTCTCGGACTGCAGGCCTTCTCGTTGTTCGCGTACTCGAGACTGACGCAGGCGGCACTCGGCGAGCACGGCAGGGACATACCCATCCTGCGTCTCTTCCGGATCCAGTTGAGCACGAAGGCCCTCGGCAACATCATGCCCGGCGGCAGTGCGGCGAGCACGGCCCTCGGTTACCGGTTGCTGACCATGAGCTCGGTCGCCGGTCCTGATGCGGCGTTCGCACTTGCGACTGCGGGCATCGGGTCCGCCGTCGTGCTCAACCTGATCCTGTGGTTCGGTCTCATCGTGTCCATCCCCAGCCGCGGCATGAGCCCGATCTACACGACAGCGGCGATCGTGGGGGTCATCCTCATGGCCTTCGCCGGTTTCGTCGTGTTCGGTCTCGTCGAGGGCCAGGGCCGCACCGAGCGCGTCGTGCGCTCCGTGGCACGCAGGTTCAGGTTCGACGAGCACTACGCCGCGGAGGTCCTCTCGCACCTCGGCAACCGCATCGAGGACCTGTGGAAGGACAAGAAACTGCGCACCCGCGTCATCATCTGGGCGCTCGTGAACTGGCTGGTGGACGCGGCGTCGCTGTGGGTGTTCCTGCGCGCGTTCGGCGGGTCGGTCGGGTGGGACGCACTCATCGTCTCGTTCGGTCTCGCGAACATCCTGTCGGTCATCCCGTTCACGCCCGGTGGTCTCGGCATCGTCGAGGGCGTGTACATCCCCACGCTCACCGGTTTCGGTCTCGCCGGCTCCACCGCTGCCGTCGGCGTGCTGTCGTACAGGGTGGCCCAGTACTGGCTGCCGATTCTCGTCGGCTGGATGTGCTACCTCTCGCTCCGCTTCGGGCCCTTCTCCATCGACAACACGCACAAGCTCGCCGACCTGCGGAAGGTGGCGTCCTCGCAAGCCGAGAGAGGCCTCACGACGGCTGACTGGGTGGAGAGGTACGCACCGCGGGACCGCACCGGCCAGTTCGAGATGCCGAAGTTCAAACCGGGCGACCTCGAGTACAACGACGATACGGGCGGTCACGCGCAGCCCGATTAGCGTCTGCGTGCATGACGACACACGAACGCCCCTTTGGTCGCTGCCTCGAGGATTTCACCGTCGGTGACATCTACCGCCACTGGCCCGGCAAGACCATCACCGAGTACGACGATCATCTCTTCTGCATGATCACGATGAACCATCACCCGCTGCACACGAACGACTGGTTCGCCGGCGAGAGCGTGCAGGGCCGCAATGTCGTGGTCGGCAACCTCGTGTACTCGCTCGTTCTCGGCATGAGCGTGCCCGACGTGAGCGGTGCCGCCATCGCGAACCTCGAGGTGGAGACCCTGCAGCACAAGTTCCCCACGTTCCACGGCGACACGATCCACGCCGAGACGCGCGTGCTGGAGATCGCGGAGAGCAAGTCGAAGAACGACCGCGGCATCGTCACGGTCGAGACGAAGGGCTTCAACCAGGACGGCAAGGAAGTGTGCTACTTCAGGCGCCGCGTCATGGTGTGGAAGCGCGAGTTCGCACCGGCCCGTCGTCGTCCGTACGACGGTCAGGACGTGTGGGGCGCGTAACCCGCGACGAACGCACCGTCGCCGCGCTGCTCGCGTGGGGTGGTGCCGAACTGAGGGACCTGCCGTGGCGTCGCACGAACGACCCGTGGCTGGTGCTCGTCAGTGAGGTGATGCTGCAGCAGACCTCCGTGGCCCGCGTGCTGCCGAAGTACGAGGCGTTCATCGGGGCATTCCCCACGCCGCAGGCGCTTGCCTCTGCACCGTTGGGTGATGCGCTGCAGCTCTGGCAGGGTCTCGGTTACCCGCGGCGGTGCCGGAACCTGCGCGAGGCGGCAATCGCAGTGGTGCGCGACCACGACGGCGAGATGCCCCGCACGATCGAGGGGATGCTGTCCCTGCCCGGCGTCGGCCAGTACACCGCACGCGCCGTGCTCGCGTTCGCTCATTCGGTTGATGTCGCCGTCGTCGACACGAACGTCTCGCGCGTCCTCTCGCGTCTCGCCGGCCGCCCGATGAAGGCGAAGGAACTGCAGGAACGCGCCGACGGACTTGTGCCCGCGGGCAGTGCGTGGGAGTGGAACCAGATCATGATGGATTTCGGCGCACGGTTGTGCGTCGCGCGCTCGCCGAGGTGCGGTGAATGCCCGGTCCGCGCGCAGTGCGCATGGGCAGGCGACACGACCGTCGAAGACCCTGCCCCCGCTTCTGCCGGGGCGAGCAAGCCGCAGGCGCGCTTCGAGGG
>JBEGQK010000216.1:0-4123 GCA_041180985.1 Actinomycetota bacterium | reverse complement strand
TCTCGCGCGCCGCGAGTCCGCTGCGGACCGCTGACCGCAGAACTACCGTTGCCGCGATGGGCGTTCTCTACATCCTTGTCAGCGGCGCCTGTTTCGGACTCCTCCCCTGGTTCGCGCGCGTCGCCTACGCGCACGGGGCCGACCCGTTCGGGATGCTCGCGGCACGCTTCACCATGGCCGGGGTGATCCTCTTCGCCGTCCGGGCCGTGAGAATGCGCCGCGCACCCTGGCCGTCGCGGACACTCTTCGTCCAACTGTTCCTGCTCGGGGCCGTCGGCTACGCGCCACAGGCCACCTTCTTCTTCAACGGCGTCAGGCGGATCGACCCCAGCCTCCCGACCGTCATCTTCTACACCTACCCCGTGCTCGTCGTCATCGCCAGTTGGCTGGTCTTCAGGCACCGTCCCTCGCGCACGACGACACTGTGCCTGGCAGTTGCCGTCCTCGGTGCGGTCCTGACGGCCGGTCAGGTCGGAGCCGGGAGCGCCGCAGGGGTGTTCTTCATGTTCGCGGCCGCGTGCTGGTACACCGGATACATCCTGGTGAGCAGCAAGGTGGTGCAGAGAGTCGACTCGCTCACCTCGATAACGGTGGTCATGTTCGGCGCGGCTGCCGCCCACGCCCTGATCCTCGCAATCACCGACTCGCACCTGCCCAACGACGGGAAGGGATGGCTTGCCGCACTGGGCGCTGCCTTCTTCTCGACGGTCATCGCGATGGGGTTCTTCTTCGCGGGCGTGAGGATCGTCGGTCCGGGGGAAGCGGCCGTCCTCAGCACGATCGAGCCGGTCGTGTCGATCGTGGTGGGTGTCACCGCGCTCCACGAATCTCTCGGGATCGTGCGGGTCGCAGGTGCGGTGATGGTTCTCGTCAGTGTCGCGGTACTCGCCCGTTCATCGGGCGCTTCCGGCGACGGAGCGGGTCAGCGGTACTCGGAGAGGTAGTTCTCGACCGCGGCGAGCATGTCGCCGTACGCGTGCTCCGCCATCTCGGTGCGGGCCGATTCCCACCACGTCACGCGCATGGCGAGAACCGTGAGGAACGCGAGGATCGCAGCGTCGGTGAGCGCGACGTGGCTCAGCTTCCACGGGTCGGAGAAGCTGTTGCCGGGATTCGTCTGCCAGAACCACAGGAAGTTCGCGCTCGGCTGCTGGTTCTGCAGGAACAGCGCGAACGGCCCGATGACCTGCGAGAGCGACAGCCACGTGAGCAGGATGGGCAGGAACAGCGCACCCGCACGCACGACCAGCAGCAGGCGCGGACCCTGGGTGCGGAACGGGATCATCTGGTCGACATTGGTGCGGGCCCACTTCTGCTGGTTCTGGCCGGCCACGAGGTCGTCGATGAACAGTTGAGTGGACGGGCTGATGCGGCCGCCCTGGCGGGACACCTTCACCCAGTTGTCCACTGCGTCGACTGCAGCCGCGTGTGCTCCTGACGTACTCATTTCTTCCCCATCATCACTTCGTGCAGTCTTCGCTGAGCTTCTGACCACTGAACAACAGATACACGACCATCACGTACGAACCGGCCCCGCCGACCGCGACCTGCTGGCCGTCGACGGTCGCCGAACGGGCGCCGGCGGTGCGCATCTCCACCTCCGTCAGGAGCGGCGATGCCTTCCTCAACCTCGGCAGGATCGACTTGGCGCGCCCGTCGCCGTCACCGGGCGATTCGTTCCCGTTGAACCCACCCATCACGATGACGAGACCGGGCTTCGACTGGTCGGCCGTCCAGCCGCGCTTCTGAAGTTCCTCCGTGATGGCTATCTCTATCTGTGGGCCGCCCTTCGAGATGTTCGCAGGCACGCGAACCGGGAACTCGACGCAACTCAACTGGAACGTTGCCGGCGCAGTGGTCTGGGAGGCGGAGCCCTGCGGGGCGGAGGCGGTGATGACGGCCGAGCCGAGGCCGACGACCATCAACGCGAGGAACAGGTCGGCGTAAATCCACCCCGCGCCGTCCTCCTGCCGGGACCACCGGCCGAATCCGAAGCGCCTAGCCATGGGAGCGCTTGCGGCGGCGCAGGGTCGTCGGAATCACGAGAGCGAGGCTAATCGCCAACGTAATGGCCAGCGCAATGATCCACTTGCTGACGTTCGATTCCTTCCCGTACGCGCCAATGCGGAGCCCGACACCGATGACGGAGTCACCACCGGACTTCGTGCGACCCGCGACAACCACCCTGTGGTCACCCGCATCAACAGACGCAGGCACTTCGTACTGACCGCTGATGCGCCCGTCTCCATCGGCGGTGACCGACCCAAGCTTCACCGGGGCTGAATGGAGCCACACGTCGACTTCCGAACCCGGTTCGTATCCCTCTCCGTCAATGACGATGGTGTCTGCATCAGAGATCTCCAGCACTCCCTGGTCATCGAGAGGAATCCGCACTGCGTCATTGTCGACTGCGTAGACGTCAACCTTGATTCCGCCGGCCTCGACAATGATCGAGTTGTCAAGCCGGGACAGCTTGGTCATCACGACCTTTCCGTCCACAGTCGCACCGGCCTTGCCCGGAGGAGCCTCCGGGGCGGGCGGAACAGGAATCGTCGTTGTCGTCGTGGGGGTCACGGTGGTCGTGGGGGCGACGGTGGTCTCCGTGGCCGATGACTTCACAATCGTTGTAGCTGTCTTCACGGTTGTCACCGGCGAAACGATGGTCGAGCCCGTGCTACCCCCACCAGACGGGATGATTGCAAGCGTGGTCGTAACTGCCGGGATTGTTGTCGACGTGGCGACGACGGTCGTCGTCGATGGAATCGTTGTCGATGGAATCGTTGTCGATGGAATCGTTGTCGAAGTGGATGTTGTTGTCACCGGAGGTGCCGTCGTTGTGGTTGTCACCACGAGTGATTGCGCTGACCAGTTGATCCCGTCCGTCGACGTGGCAACTCGGTTTCCCGTACCGCTGTTGGCAACTGCAACAAAGGTCCCGTTGCCGTATGTCACGGACTCCCAGGAGTTGGCGGGGATTCCGGATCCAAGTGTCCACGTGGATCCATTGGTCGAATATGCCGCACGGGTGTTCGAACCACTTTGTGCAACAGCAACAAACTTGCTGTTGCCGAAGGTCATCGAATTCCAGCCGTTCACGACAGCATTTCCACCGGTGGAGGTGAAGGAAGTGCCGTTCGTCGAGACCGACCCCGAGGACTGGTTGTTGTCGTAATCGTTGTACTCGAGCCACGAAAATGTCCCGGTTC
Organism: Actinomycetota bacterium; assembly: GCA_041180985.1. Lineage (GTDB taxonomy): Bacteria > Actinomycetota > Acidimicrobiia > Acidimicrobiales > Ilumatobacteraceae > UBA2093. Next base: position 917 of record JBEGQK010000216.1, on the reverse strand, counting down.
CCGATACGGACCCGAATGCCTTCGCATGGATGTGAACAATGTGTCCTTGGCTGCCCTGTGACCACGTGATGCCGTCGAGGGAGTACCAGACACGGCCGAGGTGAGATGACGACACGAACACCAGCGGAGACTCACGGCAGACGACCTGCTGATGGTCCCAGCCGAACGATGGTGTGCGTTGCGTCCATGTGATTCCGTCGGGTGAGGACATCACGTAAGGGCTCGTCACCGACGACACCGCAACAAACATGTTTCCGCAGCCAGCAACCGAATCCCACGATCCGTTGATTGCTGTCCGGGAAGTCCATGTGATTCCGTCCGTGGAGGTCATCACGGCATTCGTTCCGACCGCCACGAACAACCCGTTGCCGTACGTGACCGCCTGCCAATTGGAATCCGATGCCGACGCGCGAGACGTCCACGTGATTCCGTCTGTGGAAGTCATCACCCTGTTGCCTGACCCCGTGGACGACACAGCCACGAATGTTCCGTTGCCGTACGCGACACCTTCCCAGTCGTTGTCAACGGGGTACCCGGCTGCCGAGACCGACGTTGACCTGGCCGCGAACACCGCAACCGACACAACTGCCAACAATGCCGTGATCAATACACGAAGTCGGGTCTGACCGGATGAAGAATGTGAAAAGACCATGACTGTCGAAGTTAGCATGGAGGTCCGTACAGCCCGAACTCCGCAGGGAAATACAGTGTGAACGTGCCGCAAACGACGAAGACCCAATCAAAGGCCAAGCGGCGGTCCCCCATCACCAGGGCCGAGGGCGAGCGCCGGTTGATCGATGCCTCCATCCAGTTGTTGCTGGAGAAGCCGTTCAAGGACGTGGGCGTGCGGGACATCGCCCTCCGCGCGGATGTGAACCACGGGTTCGTGCACACGTGGTTCGGATCCAAGGACGACC
>JBEGQK010000215.1:0-8452 GCA_041180985.1 Actinomycetota bacterium | reverse complement strand
ATGCCGGCGAAGATCGCGCCGAAGAACACCAACTGGAAGACGGCGCTACCGCCGCTGTTCGTGCTGGAGGAGTTGGCTGCGACGAGTGTTGAAATCACGGGTTCGAAGCCTAGCCACGGAGTAGCCGAGACGACCCGCGAATCAGCCCCAAACGTCGAGAATGCGCGATTTCAGGGCACCGAACGTGCCGTCGGCGATGGAGTCCCGGATGGACTGCATCAACTGAAGTGTCCATGAGATGTTGTGCACCGACACCAGACGGGCGGCCGTCGGCTCGCCGGCCTGCATCAAGTGGCGGATGTACCCGCGGGAGTGTCTGGCACAGACCCAACAACCGCATGTCGCGTCGATCGGGGATTCATCGCGGGCGAACCTTGCGTTCTTCACGTGCACCTTGCCCTCCGACGTCAGAGCGGTGCCGTGACGGCCGAGCCGGGTCTGCAGCACGCAGTCGAACTGGTCCACGCCGAGGGCCACCGACTCGACGATCGATGCCGGGTCGCCGACACCCATCAGGTAGCGGGGTTGGTCCTTCGGGAGATGCTCGATCGCTGCGGCGAGTGCCGGCACCATCTCGGCGCGCGTCTCCCCCACGGACAGGCCGCCTATGGCATATCCGTCGAACCCCACGTCAACGGTTCGCTGCGCGCTCTCGCGACGCATCTGCTCGTGGATGCCGCCCTGGACGATTCCGAACAGGGACTGGTCAGCACGCGTGTGGGCCGCCTTCGCGCGGATCGCCCAGGCGTGGGTGCGCTCGAGAGCGAGCCGGATGTCGGCGTCGGTGGCCGGCAACGACGTGCACACGTCGAGCACCATCTGGATGTCGGCCCCGAGCTTCTGCTGCACGTCGACAGCGACTTCCGGGGTGAACCTGTGCGTCGATCCGTCGTAGGTCGACTTGAACGTGACACCTTCGTCGTCCACCTTCGGGTCGAGCGAGAACACCTGGAATCCACCCGAGTCCGTCAGGGTGAGACCGTCCCAACCCGCGAACTTCCCGAGACCCCCGAAGTGCTCGACGATGTCGGCACCCGGCCGGAGCATCAGGTGGTACGTGTTTCCGAGCACGATGCGCGCCCCGAGCTGGGCGTAGTCGTCGGCGCTCAGGTACTTGATGGCACCACGTGTGCCCACGGGCATGAAGCACGGTGTCTCGTAGGACCCGCGGCTGACCCGTGCCGTGCCCGTGCGGGCGTCACCGGCGGTGGCCGTCGACGTGTGCCTGACAGTGAACATCAGCTCCCCCCGAGATGACGGTTGAGGATCATGGCGTCGCCGAACGACAGGAACCGGTACTGCTCGCGCACGGCATCCGAGTACAGGCGTCTCCACCTGTCACCGATGAACGCATCAATCATGAGGAGCAAGGACGTCCTCGGCATGTGGAAATTGGTGACCAGCAGGTCGACGGTCTTCCACTGGTACCCGCGCGTGATGAACAACGACGTGCGCCCGGTTTGCTGCCCGGATGTGGCTGCGGACTCAAGCGCGCGTGCGGCCGTGGTGCCGACCGCCACGACCCGCTTCGCGTCAGCGACCATCTGCAGCGTCCCGGCGGGCACCGAGTAGGACTCCGTGTGGATCTGGTGGTCGAGCGGGTTCTCCGCGGTGACCGGCTTGAAGGTGTCGAGACCGACCACCAGTTCGACGCGCGCGAACTCCACACCCTTGGCAGTGATGCGACCGAGCAGCTCGTCGGTGAAGTGGAGACCGGCCGTCGGCGCGGCGGCACTGCGCGGTTCCCGTGAGTACACCGTCTGGTACCTCTCGCGGTCCTTCAGCGACCCGCGGATGTACGGGGGCAGCGGCATCGCGCCGATCCGCTCGATGAGACCGAGCGGGACGTCGTCCAGCACCTCGACGACGAAGGTGTCGCCGGCCTCGGTGCGTTCCCCCACCCGGACGACCCTCTTCCCGAAGTACTCGAGGACTTCGCCCGTTTTCAGCTTCCGTGCGGGTCTCACCATCGCCTCCCACGTTCGGTGCGTGGAGTCGCGCGGCTCGAGCAGGAGGACCTCGGCACTGCCTCCGCTGGACCGCTGCAACGCGAGTCGCGCGGGGAGCACGCGGGTGTCGTTCACGACGAGGACGTCACCGGGTTCGAGGACATCGACGATGTCGGTCATCCGGCGGTGAAGCGGTTCCGCGTCTCCCATGTCCACCAACAACCGTGACGAGTCACGTGGTTCAACGGGTTTCTGGGCGATCAATCCGTCGGGCAGGTCGTAATCGATGTCCGACAGGTGCACGCCGAAAGGCTACGGGTTACGGAGGTGTTGCCACGCCGCATCCATGGCAACGCGGCCACGCGGCGTGCGTGCGAGGAGACCCTGCTGGATGAGGAACGGCTCGTACACGTCCTCCACGGTCTCCGGTTGCTCGCCGACTGCGATGGCAAGAGTGGCGAGACCCACCGGACCACCGTCGAATCGGTTGCACAGTGCATCGAGGATCGCTCTGTCCACCTTGTCCAGTCCGCGTTCGTCGACACCGAACACCCGTAGCGCCTCGACCGCAGTGGACGGGTCGATGACCCCGTTGCCGCGGACCTCGGCGAAGTCACGCACGCGGCGCAGGAGCCGGTTCGCAATTCGTGGTGTGCCGCGGCTGCGCCCGGCGATCTGCTGGGCGGAGTCGCCGTTCAGCGGCACATCGAGAATCCCGGCGGCACGCGTGACGATGGATGTCAGTTCGCCGGCGTCGTAGTAGTCGAGTCGTGCCACGAGACCGAACCGGTCACGCAACGGGCCGGTGATCATCCCGGTGCGGGTGGTGGCACCGATGAGCGTGAAACGCGGGAGCGACAGCCTGATGGACGAGGCCGCGGGGCCCTTTCCGACGACGATGTCGATCTGGAAGTCCTCCATCGCCGGATAGAGGATCTCCTCGACCGAACGGGAGAGACGGTGGATCTCGTCGATGAAGAGAACGTCACCCTCCTGCAGTTTCGTGAGGATTGCGGCGAGGTCGCCCGCGCGCTCGAGCGCCGGGCCGCTGGTGACGTGCAGGGTGACACCCATCTCGGTGGCCACGATGCCCGCCATGGTGGTCTTGCCCAGTCCGGGCGGGCCGGCGAGCAGGATGTGGTCGGCAGCCTGGCCGCGTTGCTTGGCCGCACCGAGAACGATGTCGAGGTGTTCCTTCAGCTCGCGCTGGCCGACGAACTCGTCGAGGGCGCGCGGCCGGAGGTTGACCTCCTCGTTGACCTCGGAATCAGAGCCGAGACCGGGATCGAGGAACTCATCCCGCACGGCGTGCCCCCAGCATCGCGAGTGCATCGCGCAGCATGGACTCCGAGTCGTCGACGTTCGTCAGTTGCCGCATGACGTCGCGCACCTCGTCGGGTGAGTACCCGAGCGCTGCGAGCGCCTCGCGCACGTCCGCCGTGGCGGACTGCACCCCGTCTGCGCCGACCGGCGCGGTGATCTCCAGGTTGAGGCGCGACTTCAGCTCCACCATCAATCGTTCGGCCGTCTTCTTCCCGACGCCGGGCACCACCGTGAGCGCGGCAAGGTCGCCCGATGCGACGATCGTGACGAGCGACTGCGGTGCGTAAGTGGACAGGATCGCCATTGCCATCGCGGGACCGATGCCGTGCGTCGCGATGAGGATGTCGAAGGTGTCCCTCTCGATGCGGGTGCGGAACCCGTACAGCGTCTGGGCATCCTCCCGGATGTGGTGGTGCACGTAGAGGAATGCGGGCACCGTGGGCTCGAGCTCGGCGAACGTTGCGGACGTGACCGTGCACAAGTACCCGACGCCCTGCACCTCCACGAGCACGGTGGACGGGGTGATCCTCTCGAGAACCTCACCGCGCAGTGACCCGATCATCGTGTTGCCTTTGCGACTGCGGCCTCACGACGGTCGACGAACGGGGCCACGGAGGCATGACACAGTGCGATTGCGGCAGCGTCCGCGGCGTCCGCCGGCTTCGGCACGGTGGACAACCCGAGCCTGTGCTGCACCATCTTCTGGACCTGCGTCTTGTCGGCACCACCCCACCCCGCGACGGAGTCCTTCACCTGCGAGGGCGTGTACTGGGCGACCCGGCACCCCGCATTCGACGCGACTGCCAGGATCACGCCGCTGGCCTGGCCGACGGACATCGCCGTGCGCACGTTCGACTGGAAGAAGACCTGTTCGACCGCCACGGCGGCTGGACGGAACTCCGCGATGAGGTCGGCGATCTCCCGTTGGAGGGTTCCCAGACGCTCCGGCAGGGGCTGGTCCGCGGGGGTGCGGATGACGCCGAGGCTGAGGGCCTGCACGGACTGCAGATTCTCCACACGGAGAACGGCGAAACCGCATCGTGTGAGACCGGGATCGACCCCGAGCACGATGGACGGGTCCAGGCCGCCTGATACGAACATATGTTCCATTGTAACGGGCGCACCGGGCCCGGGCGGGGAATTGCGGGGCTACTTCCCGGCTGCTGCGACTGCGGCCACGAGCTCCTCGACGGGGCGGAACGTCAAGCCGGCTATGGCGCGATGGGCGTACGTGATGACCCCATCGGAGTTCACGACGAACACGCTGCGCCGGGGGAAGCCGAGTGGACCGACCGTCCCGTACAGGTCGGCGACCTTCTTGTCCGTGTCGGCCAGCAGGGGGAACTTGAAGCCGTGGCGCTCGGCGAAGGCCTCGTGGCTCGACATGTCCTGGGCCGAGATGGCGAGCACCTGGGCACCCACACCGTTGAATGCGTCGAGCTCGTCGTTGTAGGAGTTCAGTTGCTTCGTGCAGACCGGCGTGTCATCACCCGGGTAGAACACAATGACCACGGGCTGGCCGCGGAACTGTGACAGGGAGTACGTGGTGCCACCGGTCCCCGGCAGCGAGAAATCCGGTGCGTTGTCTCCGATTCCGATTGCCATCAGCCGACCTCTTCCATGAGTGATTCCGATATGTCGAAGTTCGCGTACACGTCCTGCACGTCGTCGTTGTCCTCGAGCATGTCCATGATGCGCAGGATCTGCCGCGCATCCTCCTTGTCGGTCACCTCGATCGTCGTGGACGAGACCATCGTGCTCTCGGCCGATTGCGTTGCGACGCCCGCGGCCTCCATCGCATCCTTCACGTCGTAAACGGCGGAAGGATCGGTGAGCACCTTCCACGAGTCGCCGTCACGCTCGACGTCGTCTGCGCCGCTCTCGAGAGCGACCGTCATGACCGTGTCCTCGTCGACCGAGCCGTCGACGAGGATGACACCACGGCGCGAGAACTGCCAACCCACTGCACCGGGCTCTGCCATCGCGCCGCCGAACTTCGTGAACGCGCTCCGGACATCGGATGCCGTGCGGTTGCGGTTGTCCGTGAGCACGTCGATGAGCATCGCAACGCCACCCGGCGCGTACCCCTCGTAGGTGATCGATTCGTAGTTCGCCCCGTCGTTCTCCCCGATGCCGCGCTTGATGGCGCGGTCGATCGCGTCCTTCGTCATCTGGCCTGCCTTGGCCTTCAGAACCTGCGTGCGGAGTGCGGCGTTCGAGTCGAGGTCTCCCCCGCCGGCGCGGGCAGCAACCTCGATCTGGCGTGCGAGTTTCGCGAAAAGCTTCCCTCGCGCCTTGTCCGCTGCGCCCTTCTTGTGCTTGATGGTTGCCCATTTGGAGTGTCCGGACATGGTCAGCCTTTCTTTCCCGGCAGGACGGTGGAAACAAAGTAGTCGTGCAGGCGGTCGTCCCCCGCAAGTTCCGGGTGGAAGGACGCCGCCATCACCCGTTCGTTGCGCACGAGAACTGGTTCCCCGTCGAGCGACCCCAGCACCTCGACGGACTCGCCGGTGCGCTCGATGCGCGGCGCGCGGATGAACACCCCGTGGAACGAGCCGACGCTGGTGGGAATGTCGGTCTCGAAGGAGTCAACCTGGCGGCCGAACGCGTTGCGGCGGACCGAGATGTCGATCGCGGAGAAGCTTCGTTGGTCGTCGCGACCGTCGAGGATCTCCGATGCGAGGAGGATCATCCCCGCACACGTACCGAAGACCGCCATCCCGGCACTGATGCGGGTGGCGATCTCGTCGAACAGGCCGGACGACACGAGGAGGTTCGACATGGTGCTCGACTCACCCCCGGGCATCACGAGAGCGTCGACCCCTGCGAGATGTTCAGGGGTGCGCACCTCGGCGGCACGTGCACCCACCCGCGCGAGACTCTCGGCGTGGGCCGCGAACGCGCCCTGCAGCGCGAGGACGCCGATGACCGGGTTCACCTGGAGGCCTCGCGTCCACGGAGGTTCGGGTCACCAACCGCGCTCTGCGTAGCGCTGGTTGATCTCGTCCATGCCGATGCCGGTCATGGGCGCGCCGAGGCCGCGGCTGACCTTGGCGAGGATGTTCGGGTCGCGGAAGTGTGTGGTGGCCTCGACGATCGCCTTTGCGCGCGGCGCCGGGTCGTCACTCTTGAAGATGCCGGAACCCACGAACACTGCCTCTGCGCCGAGCTGCATCGCGAGTGCCGCGTCGGCCGGGGTGGCGATGCCACCGGCGCAGAAGATCGGAACGGGGAACTTCCCTGTCTCGGCGATCTCCTGAACGAGCGGGAGAGGTGCCTGCAGCTGCTTGGCCCACTGGAAGAGCTCCGCCTGGTCGGCCTGGGTGATCTTGCGGATGTCCCCGAGGATGGACCGCAGGTGGCGGACGGCCTCGACGATGTTGCCCGTGCCGGCCTCGCCCTTCGAGCGGATCATGCACGCGCCTTCCGACACGCGGCGCAGTGCCTCACCGAGGTTGGTCGCACCGCAGACGAACGGGACCGTGAACGCGAACTTGTCGATGTGGTGCGTCTCGTCGGCAGGTGTGAGCACCTCGGACTCGTCGACGAAGTCGACGCCGAGAGCCTCGAGGATCTGTGCCTCGACGAAGTGGCCGATGCGGGCCTTCGCCATGACCGGGATCTTCACGGCCGCCTTGATGCCCTCGATCATCTCCGGGTCGCTCATGCGCGCGACACCGCCGTCACGACGGATGTCGGCGGGGACGCGCTCGAGAGCCATGACGGCGCATGCGCCCGCATCCTCCGCCACGCGCGCCTGCTCGGGGGTGACGACGTCCATGATGACGCCGCCCTTCAGCATTTCGGCGAGACCGCGCTTGACGCGCTGTGTTCCAACGGATGACTGGGAGGCTGATGTCATGGGCAAGAGCGTACCGAGGGTGCCCCTCGGCCACGCCGTGATATCGGTCCGGGCGTCAGTTGGACGGCCAGGCGACTGTCTTCGGGTCCACCCCCGGGGCCACCGGCGCGACGGTCTTCTTGAACGCGAGTTCCACCCAGGTGCGTCCCGGGGTGAGCCGCACGACCGCGCCGCTGGCGTCGGTGATGGTGAAGATCGACTTCTGGTCCGCGCGCGCCCACTTGATCGGGATCATCCCGCCGTTCGTGAGCACGAAACCCTCGCCCTCACCGGTGGTCTGCGCCTCGGGGCTCTTGCGGTCCGCCCAGCTGCGCTTGTACGTGCAGTACAGGACGATGACGTTCTTCGTGTTGACCTGGTCGACGGGCTTCGTCCCCTCGGCCGACATGTGCGGTTCGAGGACGCGCTTCAGGTTCTCCGTGAAGCGCAGGAACTGGCCGCTCGCCGCATCCCACTTCCAGTAGACCTTGACGTTGTACATCGACACCTTCGCGCCGTCGATGGGCGTCGACGTGGACGGCGTCGCGTCGCTCACTCCGCGGTAGGTGAACTGGGGCGGCGGCGGACCGGAGCCCTCCGGGGCCAGTGCCCATCCCTTCGTGGTGCTCGCGTACAGGTTGTGCGGGATGTGACGTGTCTTCTCGCGGTAGTAGCCGCCCTTGCCGTGGGACGCGCTGTAGCCGATGTTCACGAGGTCGCTGTTGTTGATGACCTGCGTGACGCGGTAGTTGCCGCCGCTCCACATGAACAACGGCTTGTTGTAGGAACCGAGGAAGATCTTGTCCTGGGTGCGTCCGCTGCGCAGCGGACCCACCGGGTCGCTGCCGTCACTGTGGAAGACGGCGGCGAAACGCGTGAGGCCCTCGACGTTCTCCTCGATGACGATGTCGGTCTTGTTCAGTCCGGACTGCGGACGTGCATCCGGATGGTTGTCGATCTTCGCCACCAGCGCGGGACGCGCGGCCTTGGCGGGGTCGTCGACGGGAAGACCCGTGAGCGGGTACACGTTCGAGGGGGCCGTGATGACGGACGAATCGGTGGCGCCGGACGAGTCACTGCTCGGCGAGGACGAGTTGCCGCCGCCGCACGAGGCGAGAGCCGGTGTGACCAGCGCGGCCGCGACGAAGAATGCGAATGATCTGCGGTGGAGGTTCATGTCAGAGTTCCTTCAGGCGCGCGATGCGCTCCTCTAGCGGCGGGTGTGTGTTGAACAGGTTATGGAATCTGGCCCACCGACCCGTGTCACCGACGCCCGAGAGGGGTTGCTCGATCCACATGTGGGCGGTGGCCATGGACGCCGAATGGGTCACGGTCACGT
>JBEGQK010000214.1:0-3135 GCA_041180985.1 Actinomycetota bacterium | reverse complement strand
TCTCGATGTCGAACATGATGAACAGCATCGCGATGACGTAGAAGCTGACCGGGAAACGCTCCGGGTTGTCGCGGCTCGGCACGATGCCGCACTCGTACGGGGCTTCCTTCGCCGAGTTCGGACGGTACGGCGCGAGCAGACCCGATGCCAGGAAACTGCCGGCCCCGAAAAGAACGGCCAGCACCATCAGCGCGATGATGGGGAGGTACTGACCCATTGCCTATGCCTTCAGCGCGAGGTTCTCACGCAGGTACGTCTCACGTCGGTGGAGCAACCATGCGAGCAGGAAGAAGATGAGTCCGGAACCGAACGCGATGAGGAACGCGGGCCGGCGCTTGGCACCGAGGTCACGGATCATGACCACGTAGCGGCGCGGCTGCTGCTCGTCGATCACCGGACGGGCAGGTGCACGGCCGGGTTCGGTGCGCTGCGGCACGAGCGCGGCGACCTCCACGATGGAGTAGCGCGGCTTGTGCTTGAACGCGATGAAGTCGAGCGCGTCACCGAGCTTCGGGTAGCGCTCGCCACCGCGGTCGAACACCTCGACCGTCTGGTACTCGCCCAGCTTGAACTCCTCGGTCTCGACCTGGATGATCTTGTCCGCCGATGCGACGGCCTGGCCGCGCTGCGGGTCGGACTCCTCGAGGAGGCGCCATCCCTCTGCCTGGAGTTCCTTGCTGGCGATCTCCGATGCCTCGGCCGGGGTCTTGCCCTCGACCTTGGGGGCGACCTCGAGCACCTCGGCGAGATTCAGCTTCGCGGCACCGCGCACGATCGTGATCGGCTCTGCCGGCTTCCACGTGGCGTCGGGCCCCTTCAGGCCGATGCCGTAGACGGCCCAGATGACCGCCATCGACATCATCCATCCGGCGAGCGCCGTCGCGGTGACGAGGAACCCGAGACGAGCACCAAGGTTCGACCCGATCAACATGTACGAACCGCCGATGAGGACGCCGATCATGATGAGAACGACGATGTACCCGCGGATCTCCGGTTCCCAACCGATGGCAAGAAGTGCCGACAACATCAGAGGCTCCTCACGTATTCGACGATCTGGCGGATCTGGTCCTGCGTGTACAGCTGGCCGAAGGCGGGCATGCGTCCGCTGCCCTGGCCCTGCGCGCCGTACTTCTTGCCGAGTTCGGAACCGCCCGAGATGAACGTGATCATGTCCTGCTGGCTCGGGAACTGACGCACGCTCGAACCGCCGGTGAGGTTCGGGCCGAGGGCGCCACCACCCGTGACCTGCGGGTCGTTGTACGACCAGCCCTTGGTGTGGCAACGCGCGCACGAGTATGCACCCGAGTTGAGATCGAGGTTGAAGTACGCCTCGCCCATGCTGGCGTACGTGCCGTTGTCGACAAGACGCTTGGCCTCCGCCTCGATCTCCTTGTTCTTGTCCGCCGGCAACTTTCCGTCAGTGCACGTGGGGTTGTAGGCGCCACGCGTCTCGGTGCAGTTCTCCTGCGGGATCTGGATCGACTTCAGGTAGTCGATCAACGTCTGGATCGACTGGTCGTTCATCGGTCCGCCGCCGATGGTTCCCCATGCCGACATCGGCGAGAACGGCCGGCCGTAGTTCAGGATGAAGCGGACTTCCTCGTCGCTGAATCGGTAGAGCACGGTGTTGAGCGCCGGTGCCTTCCACGACACGGCCTTCACTTCGTTCGTCTTCGGGTCGGTGATCGCGTACGACGCCACACCTCCGGTGGCCTTCATGCCGCCGTGGCAACCGGCGCAGTTGTAACCGCCCTCCGCGGTGGGTGCGAACAACTGGGCACCCCACGACGCGAAACGCTTCTCGAAGCCGAACTGGGCCTCTTCCTGTCGGTTCGGTTCGAGAACCCAGTACAACGGGAGCGCGACGGTGAGGATGGCGAGGAACACGAGTCCGAGCAGCTGCACGCGCTCGAGACGTCGACCCTCGAGGACCTCGTCGTCGTAGTACGGCTTGCGGTTTGCCGCGAGCGACTGCTCGGAGCCCACCTCTGCGCGGCCGGCGCGCACGTTGAAGATCGCATAGAGGATCCAACCCGCGAGCGACGCGAGCAGGATGACCCATGCAATCGAGGCACTAGTTGACGCAACCATGGCTTAGTGGCCACCTCCTGCAGCTCCGACGCAGTGCGGGCCCTCTGCTTCCTGACCGGTGGTGTTCACACCGATCGGCGGGCCGGCGAACACCGAGCCGGTGTCGATCGTGAGAACCCCGTTGACGACCGAGACGGCGAAGCGGTCCATACCGCGCGGTGCGGGGCCACCCTTCTTCTCACCGACACGGTTGTACTGCGAACCGTGGCACTGGCACTCGAACCACTGTGAGCTCTTGCATTCGGGAACGCGGCAACCGAGGTGCGGGCACTTCTGGTAGAGCGCAACCACTCCGGCTTCCATGCCGGCGAGCACCGGGCCCTGGCTGCCGTAGGCGGCCTTTGCCTTTGCGATGGCGCTCGACGGGTACTCGGTGACCCATGCGCGTGCTTCTGCGAGATAGAGGAACCCGTTGTTCGCACGGATGTTGGTGAGGATGTCCGTCACCTTGCCGGCGTTGATCTTGGAGCCGAAGCCGCCTTCCGCGCCCTTCCAGAGGAACGCGAGGACGGCCGCGCCGAATGCGCCGAGGCTCGCGCTCATCATCCCGACCGCTGCGCGGTTGAAGAACATGCGGCGTGACACGCCGAGTGCCTCCGCATCGGGAGCCACGAAGGGGGCGACCTCCGCGGGTGCAGCCTTGACGATCGTCGTCGTGGCAGCTGCCGCCTCGACCTCGCGGCCAGTTGCAGTGCCGGTCCCGACGGTTGCCTTGCGGTCACGCTTGCGCGTCTCGCGCGAGAGCGCTCCGGCGCCACGAACGTCGGTCTGACGCGCCGTGGTCACCACGACGATCGCGCCCAGCACAACGGCTGCGATGGCGACGATCGCGATGATTGCTGCGGTACTCATGCCTTTGCTTCCTTAATCAGTTCCGTTGTGGTGGGGTGTCAGAGTTCGAAGAAGATTCCGTCACGCCACGGGAACGTGAAGTTGAATCCGGGACCACGGAAGAACGAACCGATGATCACGAGCACGGCCCAGAACATGAGGAACATCGTCATCATGGAGGTCATGAACTTGCGGTCTTCCGGCTTGTTCGAG
>JBEGQK010000213.1:0-2964 GCA_041180985.1 Actinomycetota bacterium | reverse complement strand
CGACGCACCACCGTGGGCGACGTCCATGTGCTCGTTCCGGAGGGGAACATCGACCTCGCCACCGTCCCCCGGTTCGGTGACGCTCTCACCCGTCTCGTTGCCGACACCCGGGGCACCACATGCGTCGTCGACCTCGACACCGCGGGGACCATCGACGACACCGCGTTCGGGATGCTCCTCGGGGCCGCAGGCCGCGCGCGCTCGGCCGGCGGCGACCTTGCCGTCGTGTGCACGGACCAGCGCCTGCGCGAACGGCTCGTCACCAACGGTTTCGACCGCGCCGTGCGCGTGGTGTCCTCCATCTCGGCTGCATGAGCCCGAAGGCCACCGTCTGGGTCCTGGGCGACCAGCTGAACGTCCGCATCGGCGCGCTGAAGCAGGCATCGCCGCGCACGCATCGCATCCTGATGGTGGAGTCCGCCCACAAGATCGGCGGCCGGCCCTGGCACCGCCAGCGCCTGCACTTCATCATCTCGTCCATGCGCCACTTCGCCGAGGAACTGCGCAACGACGGGTTCGTGGTCGAGTACGTGAAGGCATCCACCATGACCGAGGGATTCGGTCGCTACATGGCCAAGCACCCGGGCACGCACGTCACGGCCACCGCACCGAACAGCCTGGCCGCGCGCGCGCTGATGGAACGGCTGGGCGTGGAGACCGTCGAGTCGAACCAGTTCCTCACCACTCCCGGTGAGTTCGCCGCGTGGGCGGCCACCCGCAAGTCCCTGAAGATGGAGGACTTCTACCGCCGGCAGCGCGTCCGTCTCGGGTACCTCATGGACGGAGACCAACCGGCGGGCGGCAAGTGGAACTTCGACTCAGAGAACAGGGAGTCACCACCCCGAGACGGTTCGAACCCGTGGGGCGAACCGCTCTGCGACGCACTCGATGACATTGACAACGCAGTCATCGCGGAACTGCCCGACAACTGCACCGGTGACGAGCCCGTTGGCTGGTGGTCCACCACGCGCACCGGTGCGTTCCGCCACCTGCGTCACTTCGTGGAGCACCTGCTGCCCACGTTCGGCCCGCACGAGGACGCGATGCTCGCCGGCAACTGGCACCTCGCCCACTCGATGCTCTCGCCGTACCTGAACAACGGACTGCTGATGCCGGCCGACGTGTGCGACGCGGTGCAGTGGTCCTACGACAACGGCCGCGTCCCCATCGCGAGTGCGGAGGGATTCATCCGCCAGGTCATCGGGTGGCGCGAGTACGTGCACGGTCTCTACTGGTTGTGGATGCCCGGGTACCTAGACAAGAACGAGCTCGGTGCCCACCGCGCGTTGCCCACGGCGTTCACGGATCCCGCATCCACGAGCATGCGGTGCGTCGGCGTGTGCGCGGGAGACGTGAAGCAGCGTGGATGGGCCCACCACATCCAGCGGTTGATGGTCCTCGGCAACCTGGCACTGATTGCCGGCGTCGAACCGCGGGCACTGAACGACTGGATGTGGTCGTCGTTCGTGGACGGCGCCGAGTGGGTGATGGTCCCGAACGTGATCGGCATGACGCTCCATGCCGACGGCGGCATGATGGCCACGAAGCCGTACGCCGCGGGCGGTGCGTACATCGACAGGATGAGCGACTACTGCTCGGGGTGCACGTACGACCGCAAGAAGCGGGTCGGTGACGATGCCTGCCCGTTCACCACCCTGTACTGGGACTTCCTGCTGCGCCATGCCGATCGCTTCGCGCGCAATCCGCGCATCGTCACGCAGGTGCGCGCCGCGCAGAAGCTGAAGGACGCAGATGCCGTGCGTGACAGAGCGGCCGATGTCCTGCATCTGCTGGACACCGGCCGCCTGTAGGGGGGATTGGTTCTGCCGCTCGCGCGGCAGTGATCACGCGGAGAAGCTGGCGTTCTGCGTGCTGCCCGTCGGGGTGCTGCCGCCGAGCGGGCCACCGTTCGAGCCGTTCATGCCCATCGGGCCGTCGCCGTCCATGTCACCGTGGCCACCCATGTCACCGTGGCCGTGACGACCGTGCATGCCCTTGCCGCCCATGCCGGGTCCACCGGCGGGACGGACACCGTTCACGATGTCGTCGAGGTGGGTCTTGAAGTCGGCGATCTTCGCGTCGACCTCTGCCTGCGTGTGCTCGCCGGTGGCGACCTCAGCGGTCTCCTTGTCGGTGAAGTCCTTCAGCAGCTGGGCCTTCACGTCGGCGATGTCCACGCTCTGGGTCTTCGCGATGTCGGCAAGGGTCTTGCCGGACTGGAGCTGGGTGTTCAGTTCTGTGGTCGTGAGCTTCAGCACCTTCGCGAGTGCATCGGTGGCGAACATCGGTGCGCCGTGGCCCATGCCGGGTCCGCCCATTCCCTTGCCACCGGGGCGACCGACGTTGTTGACGAAGGTGTCGATGTTGGCGGTGGCCTGCGCGAGCTTCGCGTCGGCTTCTGCCTGGGTGTGCTCACCTGACTTCACTTCCTCGTCGAGGTGCGCCTTCAGGTCGGCGAGGATCGCGGTCTTCACGTCGGCGATGTCCTTGCCCTGCTCCTTGGCGATCGTCGCGAACGACTTCGTCTGCAGCTGGGTCTCGAGCTCCGTCTCGGTCAGGCCGAGTGCCTTCGCGGCGTTGGCGTGCGAGAAGGGTGCGTGGTTCTCGGCGGGGAGACCGGCCGGGGAGGTTCCACCATCGACGGCCTGGCCGCTGGCGGTGCCACCGGAGGAATCACCGGCGGTGCCGGCGGTGGTGTCGCCCGCGGTGCCGTTGTCATCGGCGGCCGGTGCAACGGCTGCGGCCTTGTCCTTCGGGGCGAGTTCTGCACTGGCGAAACCGGTGATGCCGAGGACGGCCGCGCCGGACGCGACGATGAGACCGCTTGCCACTGCGATCTTCGCGAAACGGGACTTGTTCTTCATGATTGGGGGTTCCTTTGTTGTGGTGGTTGTTCACCGGTTGTTCCCGGCTGGCAATCACTTTCGCCCTGCTAGGTAAGGAGTTAACCCGAGTTAGGTAAGA
>JBEGQK010000212.1:0-4207 GCA_041180985.1 Actinomycetota bacterium | reverse complement strand
CTCGAACGGCGCATCGAAGCTAGTGATCTCGCCCACCAAGCCGACATCGCCCGACTCGAAAGGGAAATTGCCCGATTGGACGGCAGGATCAACAATTTGGCCGGCGCAATGTGGGCCATGGGAGGCATCATGACCGCCGGGTTTATGGGGCTCTTTACATTGATTGCAACGAAACTCTGACGGCGCGGGCAAACGACTTCTTCGCCGACGACTGGCCGAACAAGAACGCCCGACTCAGGAGACCAACGGTGTCGTGAGGGCGTCGTGTTCGTACACCCAGTCAGTTGCCGAAGACCACCCGTCCGCACCGAACATGGCATCACGGGCCACCTGCTCCTCGCCGTCGGGATAGTGGAAGACAATCCGGTTGAAGTACGAGCCTCCCTGGATTCGTGTTGCCCGGTCCATGCGGGTGGACTCGTACGTCATGAGTGCCCGCGCAACGGAACGTTCCTCGGGGTCGACCCCTTCGAGACACCGTGCAAGCACCGCGGCATCCTCGATTGCCTGGCACGCACCCTGAGCCATGAACGGCAGCATCGGGTGGGCAGCGTCACCGAGCAATGCCACCGGGCCGTCACACCACGTTGCCAGCGGTTCTCGGTCGTACAACGCCCATCGGTACACCGGCTCCTCCACTGCATCGATGAGTTCCTGCAACTGCGGGGACCAACCAACGAACGCGTTGCGCAAGGAGTCGAGGCTCGTTGGTTCCGTCCACGACTCGCCCTTCCATTCCGACTCCGGCGCGATGAACACCAGGTTCAGATGGCTCCGGTTGCGACCGATGAAGTAGGACACCACGTGCGCACCCGGACCGACGCGGTTGGTCGTCTCGACGGGCAGGTGACCCACACGGTCTCGAGGAACCTGCGCACGGAAGGCGGCCCAGCCGGAGAACCGTGGATTGTCGGCTCCTGCCACGACGCTCCTCACGACCGAATGGATCCCGTCCGCACCAATCACCACATCGGCTTCGAATGCTCCGTCGGAGCACCGCACCACTGTTCGTTCGCCGGACCGGTCGATTGCATTGACCATCACGCCGAACCGCACGTCGATGTTCGGCATTGCCACTGCTGCATCCGCCAGGATCCCGGCAAGGTCGTTCCGAGAGACATTGGCGAACGCATGACCGAACTTCGCGTCGTGGACGCCGGTGAGGGGCGCCTCGCCTATTATCGAATCGTCCTCCCATCGTCGCACGACGATTCTCGACGGCTCGGTGGCAATGGCCCTGAACACCTCGCCGAGGCCGAGGTGCGCGAGGACGCGACGGGCATTTGCACTGACCTGCAGTCCGGCGCCGAGTGGCGACACGCCCGGTGCCCGCTCGAGCACCCAGACATCGTGACCGTCTCTCGCCAGAGCGAGCGCCGCGGTCATCCCGCCGATGCCTGCACCAACCACAACGACCCTCATTGAGGACACCTCATCCTTTCATCACTTGCGAGAGCACCGTGGCAAGACTTCCCATGGCCCCGTCCAGTTTTCCGCTCGACTTCCATGCGATGTGCTGGTCAGGCCGAACGAGCAAGGCACCGTCAGAACCGATGCCGCAGGTCTCTCGCCACACATCGCTCATCGATGCATCCACACCAATTCGCACGTGCTCGCACCACGGTGCGGCAGCAGTCATTACCGCGTGCCATTCGTCGTGAGCACCGAACGTCACCAGAGTGAGCGAGTCGTCGGCCACCAGATCCAGCGAGGACCGACCGTCGTCCAGCCACGCGTGAGGCAACCTGGAGCCGATGCGACCGTCCGGCCGGAACGGCGTCGGGTCGACATCCTCGGGTTTCACGGCCGTGCCGGGGTTCAACGGCGTCTCGTACACGTAACCCAGCTGCAGACCGAGCATGTCGAAGTGCGTCGCCTGCTCCTGCACACCCGCCGCAATCGCATCGCGTTGTGACGGGTCGGCAAGCGTGGCCGCCAGGTCATCGCTGGTCGACCCGGGATGCAGCCCAAGTGCACCCGCAAGAATCACCATCTTGAACGCATTCGTCAGGCTTTGATGGCAGTTGACCTCAGCCACGGGTCGACGCTCGGACTCGTACGTGTCGAGAAGTCCCGGGGTCGCGTTCCCGTTCTCCACCGCAAGCAGCTTCCACACGAGGTTGTGTGCGTCAGCGACGCCTGTGTTCAGGCCCATTCCGCCGGTCGGCGGGAACCGATGTGCCGCGTCACCGACGAGGAAGATCCGCCGGTCCCTGAAACGTTCCGCCACCTGAGCGGTCATGTGCCAACTGCCCGCACCCACAATCTCGATGTCTGCCGCCCCGTCACCGACTGCGTTGCGGACTATCCGCGCGCAGCGGTCGTGGTCGTAGTCATCCACCGTCTCGGTTCCCGGGTCGAAGCCGACCATGAAGACCGATTCTTCGTCGATGTCGTGCGCGATGAAGGTCCCGCTGGCTTCCGGGTCCATCACGAAGTGCAGCGCACCCGGACGGTCACCCACGTACCTGCGTAGGTTCCCGCGGAAGTGAATGGCAACGAAGCTCTGCAGGCCGGCAGGCCCGATCATGTCGATGCCGCTCGACTTGCGCACCGGGCTTCCCGCGCCGTCGGCACCAATCAGAAACGAACTGCGGACGGTGACTTCATTGCCGGTCCGCACGTCACGGATGACCGAGACGACATCCGTCCCTGACTGCACCGCCGACACCCACTCGGTGTCGTACCGGAGGTCAACCAACGGGGATGCCCCCACCTCGGCCGACATGAGCGGTTCGAGGCGATGCTGCGAGATGTTGCGCAACGGGTGCGGCGTCACCGTGAGGATCTCGTCGCCCTGGCGCTCGAACGGCAGTTGCCCGATGAGTTGTCCGTTCAACCGCGTCACGAAGTTGACGTGACCGGCATCAGCCGGGTTCTGCGCGATGGCAGAAATCCGCTCCATGTCGAAACCGGCCTGACGGAGGATCTCGAGCGTCCGCGAGTTCACCACGTGGGCCGCCGGGTTGCGCTGCGGACCATCACGTCTCTCCACCACCATGCATTTCTTGCCGGCGTTCGACAACAGCCGCGCCGCCGTCAGACCGACCGGGCCAGCACCGACGATGAGATACGGGACTTCCACGGTCTCCGACATGGTCACATCAACCCGGCGAACGAACCGCCGTCGAGCTGCAGGTTCTGGCCACTGATGTAGCCGGCCTGCGCACTGCACAGGAAGGCACAGGCGTCACCGAACTCCTCCGGGCGCCCGAGCCGGCCCGCAGCAATCGACTTCGCCATGTGGGCGTAGGCCTCCTCGACCGAGATGTTCGCCATCTTCGCGTGCATGTTCGCCATCTGCTGCTGGCGCTCCGTGTCGAAACGCTCGGGGAGCAGGTTGTTGATCGTGACGTTCGCGTGCGCGACATCCTTCGAGAGCGACTTGGCAACCGAGGTGAGTCCGGTGCGCGCGCCTGTCGACAGACCCATCGGCGACATCGGCGTCTTCACCATCGCCGAGGTGATGTTCACGATGCGCCCGAAACGGCGTTCCTGCATTCCCTCGATGACGGCGCGGATCATGGCGAGCGGCGCGAGCATGTTCGCATCGAGTGCGGCGATCCACGCGTCGCGGTCCCAGTCGGCGAAGCGACCCGGCGTAGGCCCACCGTTGTTGTTCACGAGGATGTCCGGCTCGGGACATGCGGCCAGCAACGCCTGTTGCGTTGCGGGCTGCGTGATGTCTCCGGTGACGGTCATGACCCTCACGCTGTGTTCCTTCAGGATCCGATCACGTGCCGCGGCGAGCGTCGTCTCGTCACGCCCATTGAGGACCACGTTCACGCCCTCACGCGCGAGTGCGCTGGCACTTGCGAACCCCAGTCCCTTGCTGGAGGCACAGACAATCGCGCTGCGGCCGGCGATCCCGAGATCCATGGTCAGCGCCCTTCCTTTGCCAGACGCTCGGACATCGCTGCGCGCCATTGCGGGAACGGCTGGAACTCTGGCTGCGTCGACAACTTCGTGCGCGTCAGCTCCTCGATCTCGGCATCCGACATCGACAGGTCGAGACCGTCGCCATAGGGCTGCGCAACGTGGAACGGCGTGTCGAGATAGCACTCGAGTCCGTTGCCCTCCGGGTCAGTGAAGTACACCGACCACGCGTTTCCGTGGTTGATGGGGATCGCACTCGTGTTGCCCGCATCCGTGAGTCGCTGCGACAACTCACGAAGCTGGTCGAGCGAGTCGACGTGGAATGCGAGAT
>JBEGQK010000211.1:0-3003 GCA_041180985.1 Actinomycetota bacterium | reverse complement strand
GCATCGAGAACAGCGACCGCGGCAACGGGTGTGCCGAGAAATACGACTGGTCTCTTGTCCGGCACGCCGGCCTACTTCAGTGCGATGTGGCGTGTCTCACCGCGGGGCAGGTCGCCGTCGGACAACTTGCGGTACTCGACGAGAGCTTCCTTGCGCTGGTCCTCCGTCATCCGGTCGAACATCAACACGCCGTTCAGGTGGTCCAGTTCGTGCTGGAAGAGCCGCGCCAGGAGTTCGTCGGCCTCGATCTTGATCTCGTTGCCGTTGAGGTCGAGGGCCTCGAGGAGCACCTGCTTCGGCCGCAGCATCTCGACGTACAGACCGGGGATCGAGAGACACCCTTCGTCGTACACCCACTCGCCGCTCGACTCCACGATCCTCGGGTTGATCAGCGTGATGGGTTCGCCGTCGATGTCATAGACGAAGATCTTCTTCTGGACGCCGATCTGCGGGGCGGCGAGCCCGAGACCGGGCGCCTTGTACATGGCCTGCAGCATCGACTGGGACAGGCGCACCAACTTGCCGTCGATGTTCTCCACCTCGTCCGCGATCGCCGCGAGCACCGGGTCGCCGTAAGTGCGAATGTCATAACCCACGACAATCAGGCTACCGACATAGGGTGTTCCCATGGGTGACGCACCGGGCTCGAATCCTCAGTATTTCGACTCCGATCCGACAGTTCCGTCCCGTGTCGTGACCTACGAAATTGCGGGTCCGTCGGGGCCGCTCTCGATCGCGTCGGACGCCGGAGTCTTCAGCCACGGTTCGCTCGACAAGGCAACGGCGATACTCCTCGACCATCTGCGCACGCTCGTCGACGATTTCCCGGTGGGAGACTTCATTGATGTCGGATGCGGCGCAGGACCGATCGCGGTTCTCCTGGCGGCCAAGTTCCCCGGCAGGCATGTGTGGGCGGTGGACACGAACTCCCGCGCCGTGGAGCTCTGCGCCTCCAACGCTCGCGTGAACTCGATCGACAACTTGACTGCCTGCACACCGGACGACGTGCCGCAGGGCCTGTCGTTCGCGCTCGTCTGCAGCAACCCACCGATACGGATCGGCAAGAGCGCTCTCCACGAGCTCCTGGGGCGATGGCTCGGACGGCTCCACCGCGACGGTACGGCGCTCATGGTCGTGGGGAAGAACCTCGGAGCCGACTCGCTCCAGTCGTGGTTGACACAGAACGGTTGGCCGACGGAACGACTTGCGAGCAGCAAGGGATTCCGGCTGTTCCGCAGTTCCGTCACACGCGCGGAGGATTGACCGCGACGCGCACGCGGAGGCCGCTCTTCGCCCGCACCTCCGAGGCAAAGTCCAGCAGCGCAGAACGGTCGGAACACCGCGCCACGATGCGCTTGTCGTCCCTCGACCATTCGATGCCCAGCCGGTCCGGAATGGCACCGTCGGGGATCTCGTCATCCGCGGTCAGGACCGCGACCGAGGAGAACGGGGGCAGAGCGAGCGAACGGAGCATCTCCGTGTCGGAGTGCAGGTATTCATCGACCCTGCCCTCCGACAGGGCAACGAGAACCGGGTGGTCCGCCTGCCTGGTCTGGATCACCACCCGGCCCGCTCGTCCGACGATGCGGGCCGCACGCGCGACGCCGGCCAACACCTCCCTTCCCGCCCCCATCCGCGGCGCAGACAGGTCGCGGTCCACGTCGAGAAAGACGACCGTCCCCGCCGAGCTCACGCGGTGCAGCAATGCATCGGTTCCCACGTAGACAGCCGACCCCGAGCCGACCCCCTCGGTGGAAGCCGTGACCTCCACGACAGGCAGCGAGGCCGCCGCTGAAAGCTCCTCGGTGAGACGCGCGGTCCCGGCGCGCACGTTCACGAGTGCCGTGCGTCCGCAGGACGAGCACAGAACGGCCTTCTCCGCGCCGCACACCGGGCACGACAGCACCTCGCCGTCAACCTGCAACGCACCGTTGCACGCCGCGCATGTCTGCAGCACCCGGCACGCCTTGCACACGAGCATCCGCGCTGTGCCCTTCGTGTTCAGGACGCAGAGCACGGATGCATCCGCATCGCGCACCGACTCGAGCAACTCCGCCGACAGCAGGCTCCCCTTCACCGGCACCTCGAGCAGGTTCACGATGTCGATGCGCGGCCAACCACCGGGTGACGTGTCGACAACAGCACCGCACAGGTGCTCGGATGCGGCGGAGGGAACCGGACTCGTCAGCACGACGGGCACCCCGAGCCGTCTCCCCCGCTCCCATGCCACCTCGGGGGCCCACCACGTGGGGACGCGTTCCTCGTGGTAGCTCTCCTCGTGTTCGTCGATCACCACGATTGCCGACAGACCCGCACACGGCGCGAACACCGCCGACCGTGCACCGATGACCACATCAACCCCGGCGATTGCGGCATCGACCTGATCGGGCATCTCTGCGGTCGTCAGTCCCTTCCGCCGCAACGACGCCGCGCCCAGCCTGGCCATCCTGAGAGTCGGACACAGCACGAGGACGGTCCCACGAGCCGCCGCCTCGACGACGACGGCCATCGCGGATTCGAGCGGTGGCACGCGGAGAAGACCGCCGGCGCCGTCGAACACGCCAGCGAGCGAGGCCGAGCCGCCACCCGCGGCATTGTCACGGGTCCCCCGGCGTGCGTGTGTCCGCTTCGCGCGCTTGCG
The DNA here is from genome assembly GCA_041180985.1 of Actinomycetota bacterium. Taxonomy (GTDB): domain Bacteria; phylum Actinomycetota; class Acidimicrobiia; order Acidimicrobiales; family Ilumatobacteraceae; genus UBA2093. The sequence continues at coordinate 362 of JBEGQK010000211.1, read as the reverse complement.
GACCGGGGTTGCAGATGACAGGACGTTGCGCAACGGCCCGCTCCAGTGCCGCGAGACCCATTGCGCGAGAGGAACCACCGACTCGTCGACGCCCAGGTCGGCCACGTCGAGCAGGGGCGACAGCTTCTCGGTCGACACGAACGAGAACCCTGCGTCGTCGGCGCTCCCGACCTCCACGACCCATGCGTCGACCCTGCGGCCGTTGAGGTCCACACGCACGACCGCCCCCGGCCGGACGAGATGTTCGAACAGGGGCGGTACGAGGTAGTCGAATTGCTTGTCTATCCCCGAGACATCGGGGACGACGCGTGCGACGAGTGAATTGCGTGTCAGAGCTTCACGGCCGACTTGAAGTCGGCGAG
>JBEGQK010000210.1:0-3299 GCA_041180985.1 Actinomycetota bacterium | reverse complement strand
CGGCCGTTTCCGTCTCGAGGTACGCGCCGAGGCCATCGCGACGCGCCCACGACAGGCCCTCGTTGATGAGGCGCGTGCCGATGCCCCTGCGCTGCCAGTCGGGGTGCGTGCCCACCATCTGCAGGTACCAGTGCGGTTCCTCCGGCGTGTTCTGGGCAAGAGCGGTGCGCAGCGCAACGAACTTGGCAATGAGATCGTCTGACGGCACCTCGGTTGCAGTGGGTTCGATTTCCACCTCTGGTCGTCCGGGTGGCACCCACAGCGAGAATGCAACGACTTCGGGCGTGACGAGACTGTGGCCGTGCGCCACCATGCGACGGAGGAAGTCGGTCATCACTGTGCCGTCACGGAACTGCCCATCGTCGGGGAACAGCCACCTCATCACGGGATCGTCCCAGAAGGAGCGGACGAACGTGACCCGGAGGGCCTGGACGTCGCTCTGTGAGGCGAGCCTGTGCTGAGGCACGGACGCCGTCACCTGAGGTCCTTCGTGCCGTCATCCTCGGCCAGGGACAGCGCGGACCTCGCGCGCCCCACCGGCGTGATCTCGAACGAAACCGGCATGCACCCGACCGTACTGCCCTACCATCGGCGCGTGCGCTACTTGTTCGCCGTGATCGCAGACAGACGAGGTGTCGCTGCCGCCGACCCTGGTGAGATGGCGGCGATCGACGCCTTCAACGACCGGCTCGTCGCGGCGGGACAGCGGGTGATCGCCGTCGGCATCCAGGACCCCTCGGGTGCGCTGGTGTTCGACAACCGCGCAGGAGCGGGCACGGTGTCACAGGGTCCGGCGGTGGATGCCGACGACTTCATGGCCGGACTCTGGATCCTGGAGATCGGTTCGCAGACCGAGGCGCATGCACTTGCGGCCGAGGCGTCGCGCGCGTGCAACCGGCGCATCGAGGTGCGCGCGATCCTCTGAGCACTCCCCTGCGTCAGAACGTGGCGGTGTTCACCCCGGGGCGATTCCGGCGAGCGTCTGGCGGGCGACCGAGCGCACCAGTGCCCTGCGGTCGCGGACGGTGCCGATCTTCTGCTCGAGCGGCCCGTCGATCAGCAAAGTCGCGAGTCCGTGCGCCACCGACCACATGGTGGTGGCCGTGACACGGATGTCATCAAGCGATGCAGACTCACCGAGCATTCCGCTCACCAGCGTGATGAGTGTGCCGAACGACTCGTCGGCCGCCACCTGGAGTTCCGGATTGGCACCCATGTTGCAGAGGTCCGAGCGGAACATCACGCGGAAGTAGCCCTTGTTGCGCAGCGCGAACGTGACGTAACGCTCGAGCATCCGGATGGCGGCGTCGGCGTCCTCGTCAGCCCTGACCGGGGAGCTCAGTTCGGACGTGAACTTCCGGAACCCGAGCAGACCGATCTCGGCGAAGATCGCGTCGCGGTCACCGAAGTGGTGGTACGGCGCCTGGTGGCTCACCCCGGCATCGGCGGCGATGCGCCGGAACGACAGCCCGTCCGGGCCGAACTCGGCGATGTAGCCGACCGCCGCACGGATCACCTTCTCCTTCAGGTTCTGAGCCACGACTTGACACTATCAAGTACAACGACTAGACACTGTCTATGACTCCAGACATCCTGCACACCCACCCCGACCAGGCGGTCCAGCGCCGACGCTGGTGGATCCTCGCGATCCTCAGCCTGTCGGTGTTCCTCGCCGTGGTCGACAACCTCATCATCAACGTGGCCATCCCCACTCTCGCGCGCGAGCTGGGTGCCTCCACAAGCGGCCTGCAGTGGATCGTGGACTCCTACGCCCTCGTGTTCGCGGGGCTCCTCCTGGCGTGCGGCGGCCTGGGCGACCGCTTCGGCCGCAAGAAGATGATGCAGGTCGGCATGGTGCTGTTCGGCGGGTTCTCGGCGTGGGCGGCCTTCACCGACTCCACGAACGAGCTCATCATCGGGCGCGGCCTCATGGGCATCGGCGCCGCTCTCATCTTCCCCGCCACGCTCGCGATCGTCATCGACGTGTTCCGTGACCCCGTGGAGCGCGCAAAGGCCATCGGCGTGTGGTCGGCCGTGTCCGGCGCCGCGGTCGCCTTCGGGCCGGTGACCGGGGGATTCCTGCTCGAGCACTTCTGGTGGGGCTCTGTGTTCCTCATCAACATTCCCGTGGCGATTGTCGCCCTCGTGCTGCAGGGGGCGTTCGTGCCCGAGTCACGCGACCCGAACGCCGAGCGCCTCGACGTTCCCGGTTTCCTGCTGTCGATCTCGTTCGTCTCCCTGCTCGTCTACACCATCATCGAAGGCCCTCATCGAGGTTGGACGAGCAGGGAGACTCTCCTCGGGTTCGCAGGAACGGTGGTTCTCCTCGTGGCCTTCGCTGCCCGCGAGCTGCGCACCGGGCACCCGCTGCTCGACATCCGGGTGTTCCGCGACATGCGCGTCACAGCGGCGACATCCTCGATCTTCATCGCGTTCTTCTCGCTGTTCGGGTTCACCTTCCTCGTCACCCAGTACTTCCAGTTCGTCCGTGGCTACGACCCGTTCGAGTCCGGCCTGCGCACGCTCCCCTTCGCTTTCGGCGCGGGCATCACCGCACCGATTGCCGCCCGTCTCGCGCTGCGTTTCGGGCCGCGCCGGGTGGTCCCGGTCGGCCTGCTGTTCATGGGTGTCGCACAGATCGGGGCCAGCACGTTCAGCGCCGGGTCGGCGTACTTCGGACCAGTCGTGGCGAGCATGGTGGTGATGGCGTGCGGCCTCTCCCTCGTCACAAGTCCGTCGTCGGAGTCAGTGATGGGTTCGCTGCCGCGCGAGATGGCCGGCGTCGGCTCCGCAATCAACGACATCGGCCGCGAGGTTGGCGGCACGCTCGGCGTGGCCATCATCGGCAGCGTGTTCGCCTCCACGTACGCGCCGCGGGTGCTCGAGCTGCTCTCCCCCCTCGGGCTGCCGGCACAGGCGGTGTCCGCCGCAGAGAGCTCCGTCGGGGCCGCATTCTCAGTCTCCGAGCAGGTCGGTGACCCCGCGCTCGCAGGCACCATCCAGCAGATCGCCGGTACGTCCTTCCTCGATGGTTTCCAGGCAGCATGCACCACGGTGGGAGTGGTGGCAATCCTCGGCGCGTTCCTCGCATACCGCTTCCTCCCCGCTCGGGTCGACCAGCAGACAGGGACATCAGTCGCGATGTGACCGTCCGCCTTCCGGGCGACGGGAGGACGCGTCAGACTCGGTGCCGACAACCCGGGAGGCGCATGTCAACCGCGACAACATCCCATCACCCGGATCCGGCCGAACGCGAGGTGCGGCGGTCGTGGATCTTCTTCGGTGGCACCTTCGTGGCA